>NZ_DASWWZ010000276.1:0-13341 GCF_036405755.1 Schlesneria sp. | reverse complement strand
CTGCGGCTGGTGAACCGCCGAAGCTTCAATGGAGTCACCAACGGGCTGGGTGGTGGGGACTATCGGCTATTGGCCGACTCGCCAGCCATCGGGCTCGCGATGGATTGGGTAACCCCTTACGACCTGTTCGGGAGACGACGTCGCCCCTACGGAGCGTCGGGGGCATTTGAGTTTGAATCCGTCAGTGGCTTGCTGCTGTTACGTCGAAGGAGACGGAGATAATGTTTTTCGAAACTGGCGTGCAAAGCCAATCGATCGTCGCACGGGTCTTTGATGACACGGGGCTTCCCGTTGCGGGACTCAACGCGGCGGGGATGCCGACGGTCAAAGCGGTCAGGGCGGGAGCATTCGCGGCGGTCACCATTGGGCTGGTGAACCTTGCGTCTGCGACCGATGCCTGGACTGAGGGGGGGCTGTGGAGTTATGGCGATGGCACGTATCGGATTGACCTGCCCAATTCGATCTTCGCGTCTCCTGGACGAGTCACGATCTGGGGCGAAGCTTCCGGCAAGCGGTTGGACGTCGACACGATCGAGGTCGGCGTACTGGCGGCGATCGGCACGGCCGTGACTGCGATCGCAAATTCGCTGACCGCCATTGGGGTGATTGTGGCTGCGGTGAAGGATAAGACCGACAACCTTCCCTTCGAACCCGCAGCGGTGGGGTCCCAGATGGATCTGGTCGCGGACCCGAACGCAGCGGCCATTGGGGCAATCGTCGATGCGGTCTTTGCCGGTGGATCGATCGATGGCGCGGACCTGCAAGGCGTGTTGCGACTCATTGCGGCAGCCGTGATCGGCAAGGTGTCGGGTCTACCCGGGACGTCAATTGCCCAGCGTGCGATTGATGACAGCAAGGTCCGCATCTCTGTGGTGCAGGACGCAAACGGCAATGTCACCAGCGTAACGACGGATGCTTCCTGATGGTCGCTCGTTTCAAACCCCCGCTTGTCCTCTCCCGGCGCCGTTTGATGGTGCCGGGCGGAGGTCCTACGCCTGGTGACCTGCCGTCGAGTACTCGGCCGGGGCGGATCGAATGCAAGGCGCTCATCGACGAAATCACCGTCAAGACGATCGGGTATCTGTTCCCGGGTGACCGGGCGAAGATCTCGATCGACTGGGGCTCCAACGTCGAAGGGCTCGAAACCGGCTGCCTCAAGGCGGGGGAAGTCGTGGCGAGCTGCACGGCCGAAGTCTACCGACAGCCGGACGGGGCAACCGACCTTGGCTTCGGCGTGGCGGCGGTGAATGACGGGCCAGTTCGGATAGGCAAGCGAATCTGCCAGGCGGGTGAATGCACGATCTGCTTTGTAGGGACGACGGTGGAGCAGGTGCGGGGTGAGTACCGGGTGAAGTTTCGTGTGACCACGTCGGAGGGAAACGTTTATACGCGCGTCGTGCGAATCAACGTCAGTGAAAAGTAACAGTAGCACAATTCAGAAAGGCGAGAGTCTGAATATGGCGAAGAAAAAAGCGGCTGCGCTCGTGCCAGTCGAAGAACAGAAGAAAGTCCCGGCCGCGATGCCTGGCCCGGACCCGTTTGCAGCTCCCGAGGGGGCGGATCTGTCATATATGCCGGAAGCCCTGCGGCTGCTGGCAGTGCGGGCGGATTCGCTGCTCATGGATCCATTGAACGTGAAGGATCACGGGGATATTGACCTGCCCGCTCATCAGGCTTCGCTGAAGAAGTTCGGAATTCGGCGAGCGGTGGTCGTTCGGCGAGAAAATCGGCAGATCGAAGCGGGGAACGGAACTGTTCTGGCGGCACTGCGGAACAACTGGGAGTACGTTCCCGTGCTGTTCGTGGACGACGATCATTCTTTGGCTCGTGCGTTTTCGCTGGCCGACAATGCGGTCAGCACACTTGCCGTCTGGAACGAAGTCAACCTGCAGAAGATCGCAGACGACGCTCCCGCCTTGTTCGACGAACCGGACCTGGCGGGGCTGGCGGAGCAACTGCTGGAAGATCTTGCGCGAGTGGTCGGCGAGGAAGAAGACGCCGAACCCGAAGAAGATCCGGCCTCGGCGGAGGATCTGACAAAGGATGTCACCTTGTCCCGTCGCGTGATCGCGATTTGTGAGGATGAGGATAAGCAGATCGCACTACTGAAAGAGCTCTCCGAACGTGGTTTTGAATGCCGGTTGTCGACCGTCCGCATTCACTGATTGCCAGACGGCGGAAATGGATTTTGACGGTGCATGGTTATCGAAGAGCGGATATCGGCAGCGAAGGCCCTGGGCGTCTCGGATCGGCAACTCGGTCGGTGGAAACTGACAGAGGGTTTTCCGGACTGCTCGAACGGCTACGACATCGATGCGATCCAGGCGTGGCGAGAGGCGAACCAGCGGAAGGGCTCGGCCGAAGATGATCAGATTGCGGTCATCAATCGGGCCATCAAGCTCGAAAAGCTGAAAGAGATCAAAGCCAAAAACCACTTGGCGGGGCTGGCGATCGACGAAGCCGAAAAGCGACTACTGCCACGACAACTGTACGAGCAATTCATTGCAGCGTTGCTAGCGGGAATCGGTGACTGGTGTAACCAGTTGCCCGGACTGCTCGAAGCGGAGATCCCCGCGAAGTACGGGAAGAAAGTCAAAGCAAGGGCGGCCGAAGAGTGCCGGAAGATGCGTGAGCGGCTGGCGGAAGATCTGAAGCGGACCCCAACGGGCTGAAGCAATGTTTCTGGTGTTGTTTATGCTGACTGGAATTTCTCCTCACGTAATTGACGTGCTGAAGGAAAAGGACTTTGTTCCCACAGCTCAATGGGCTGCGGAAAACATCGTCATGCCTCGCGGTTCGGAAATTAAAGGGGCATACCGTCACGACCTATTCCCCCATGTGCGGGAAGTTTTTGAAGCCTTTGACGATCCCACCATTGAGCGAATCACGCTGCAATGGGCGTCTCGTGTCGGGAAGACAGCCTGCTTCATTTCCTGCCTGGTGAAGATGCTGGCGACTGATCCGGTCCCGATGGCTTTTGCGGATGCCGACGAGTCGTCGGTGAAGCGAGTGCTCGGCCGTATTTGGGACACATTGGACGGGATTCTGTGCCTCAAAGATCGACTGCCACCACGTCACCTGCGGAACCAGTTGTTGATCGACGTAGGGACGTGCGTGATTCGTGGCGCGTGGTCGGGTTCACCCGCATCGGCGGCGGACTACGGGGCGAAGGTGATCGTTAAAAACGAAGCCTCGAAGATGTCGAAGAACAAGTCCCGCGAAGCTCCGTTTGAGGAATTGATCGACGAGCGGGCGAAGGGGTTTGCCGGCCGGAAGATCCTGCAGGCTTCTACACCGACCCAGAAGGGGAAGTGTTACATCGAGCGTGAGCGGCTGTCGGGTGACAATCGGGCCCGGCTGGTTCCGTGCCCACACTGTAACTTCTTCCAGGAGCTCGTGGAGGGGGATGCCGAGTACAGCCGGGAGGGGAAGTTTCTCGGGCTGAGCAACGGCGGTCTGCGGTGGGAACACAGCAAGGGAGGTCATTCCACACCAGAGATTGCCCTGCAGACAGCGTGGTATGAGTGCTGCCGCTGCAAGAAGAAGATTCGGGAGGAACATCGGTTTGAGATGCTGAACGCCGGTGTCTGGGTCCCTGAGGGCTGCACCGTGGACAGCCGAGGCAAGCTGAAGGGGAATCCGGTTCGCAAGGGGAATCACGCCTCCTTCGGGCCATTGTCCACGCTGCATAGCCTCATTCCGGGCGTCACGCTGGGGATGGTGGCGGCGGAGTCGGTGCGATCCAAGATGAAGGGGCACGGGATTGAGGATCCTCGCGGTCGGCGGCGGAACTGCGTGAATTCGTGGTTCGGTCTCACCTGGGACGATGCACCGAAAGCGTCGAAGCCGAACGAACTGGCGGCGCGTCTGTGTGTCCCAGGTCAGCGGCTGCATATTTGCCCGGAATGGGTACGGTTCCTCACGCGGGGTGTCGACGTCCAGTCGCCGGATAACGTGTTTCAGTTCTGGTGGGAAGTCTGGGGCTGGGGCGCTGCTGGCCGGGGCGTGCTGGTCGACTACGGAGTTTCCGGCCGGGATGGTCTCGCGAACGAGATTCGAACCCGGTACTACGATCACGCGGACGGGGGGAGCAAGCTGCGGGCTCCGCTGACGCTGATTGATTCGGGGAACCACGCCAACGACATCTATGCGTTCTGTCGTGAATTCCGCGGGGTTCAGCCGTGCAAAGGGTCGTCGACGTCCAAGTTCCCGACGGTGTTTCGACTTTCGGGGCTCGAGAAATCCAACGTCACGGGGGACAAGGATCTGCTGGCCCGGCTGGGTGGGCTGGTCCTGTTTGAGGTCAACCACGAGAAAACGAACTGGTGGGTCGAGAATTCGATCACGGGGCTGACTCCACCAACGGATCCGAATGGAATTGCATTCCCCGAAGACATGCTGACCGACGAAGACTTCTTCCGGCAGTGGACGGCCGAGTATCCCGCGAACATGGTGACCGAAGACGGGTACGACATTCATGAGTGGAAGAAACGGGGCCGCAACGAGTGGCGCGATGCAGCCCGTTACGCGATGGTGGCGGCGTGGTCGCAGACGAATCACGGGAAGAATTTCAACGCGTTGCCTCCTCGGCTGACGCTGGAGCAGCAGGCTGTGCGAGCGGCCGAAGCCGCCGAAGCCGCAAGAGCGGCAGCGGCGGGCGGACTGAGGACACCCGACGGGCGTCCGTTTTTTGTGGCGAATCGATAATCCAGAAAGGCGAGTTTCTGAATGGCGAAGAAAATGGCACTCAATGGGAACGCAGGGAATCCGGCTGAGGAATTCGTGCCTCCAGACCTGAGCGACGAAGGGGGCGGGGGTGAGCAGATGGAAGCGGAAATCGCGGACCACGCGGAAGCGGAGAACGTTAACCAGGCGGGTGAACCCCCCGAGCAAACGTCCGGTCCGGTGATCCCCGAAACGGTTCAGATGGAACTGACTGTCCCGTGTTTTGTGGGGGAGATTGACCCGAACCGGCACGGATACGTCTCGGCTCGGATCGACTGCACTCTGACGGGTGAGATGGGATCGACGTTCCGGCGTGTGCTGCTGGGCTGTCGTGAGCAGCACCTGACCTATTCTTACAACGGTCGGCAGACTCACGTGGAGAGCGGCAGCGATCTCGTGAGATGGTTGGTTGAACAAGTGTCCGATCAGATGAGGGAGTAATCCAATGTTGGGAGATTTACCAGAACGAGTCCGGCCGGTGCGAGGTGAACAGGTCCCGACCCCACCTGTGACGAAACGCTTCGTCCAGGTGAAAACGGCCTTCGGCTCTCCGGGGAGCATGTTTGACGATCCTGTTCGCGTGGAAGTCTGGCTGTGCGATTACGACTACAGTTACACGCCGACTCTCATTAACGGCCGTCGTCTTCGAAAGACTGGCGAAGTCATGTGGGTGAACAACCATGACCCGGACCTCGAAGGGGTGGCGAACGCGCAGGGGATGATCGAGTTGATTAGCGGTGAGTGGTGTATTACAGCCGTGGGGTGCCCACTCGCATGACTCAACGACCCTGCAAATGCTGTCGTCGGCTTTACACGACGCGGAAATATGATTCTGCGGGAACGGTCATCTGGTCGGCGAACTACTGGCGGGGCTTCCCAGCGGGTGGCACAACGGGCCCGCAGGCCCAGGTCGTTGACTCGGAGCACGTCTATGTGGGGGGCGGGCGTGTGTCGGGTGGCGGTGCGTCGTGGTCACTGATCGCGTTTCGGCGTGACACCGGATCGGTGGTCTGGTACCGCGATTTGCGAGCGGACGTCGTAGCGGCCGGAGTGACCGGGTACGACGTTGGCACGGTGCGTCAGGTCTGTCTTGATCCAGCGGGCAACGTGGTGGCGATGCTGGACCCTCGCTCGTCTGCCACGGGGCAGGCATGGGTGACGGTCTCGCCGGCCGGAAGTGTGGTGGCGGTCAAGTCGCGATCGATGTTTGGCATCAGCGATTCATTCATCGATTTCGCAATCAATGAGAACGGCGACTACCACCTTGTCCGGAGCCTGCTGGGATCAACTCCGTATTTTACGGAGTGGCTTTCGCCGTTCTCGGCTCCCCCCGTGGTCCACCAGTTAGGGGAGTTCTATGCTCCCACCTTTACCTGGCGATTTATGCTTCCGGACGGAACGTCGCTCGGAAGAGGGATGCCAACGTGTATTCGCCGGGTGGGGGGGCGGAATCTGTTTGGGTTTCGGGTGGAGTTCATCGCCGGGTCCGGCAGTGTGTCGCGGCTGGTCTATTGTGTTGGGAAAGTGCAGGCAGGCGTTCCGCACAACACGGTTGACTTCGATACGATTCACAGCGACCTGCTACCACGCCCCACAGACTTCGACGTGAGCGATATTACGGTGGACGGGAGCGGCAATGTCTTCATTGCGGGGGTGCAGCGGTCGGACTTCAACGCCGACACGGCCGTTCGCAAATACAGCTCGTCAGGCGTCCTGCTGTGGCAGGTGAACTGCGCGGGTCGGGGGATCGACGTCGACTCGGATGGGAACCTCTATGCTTCGGCCAATCAGGTTCCGACGGTGCAGAAACGCAACTCCAGCGGAATCCTGCAGTGGGGGCACGGCCACGCGTACGGTCGGCTGGTCGACGTCTCGGGCGATGACCGATTCTTCTCTGGCGGGGGGCTGACGGTCGGTCCAAAGAATCGCCACGATGACGTGGCGTTTGTCTCTGACCCATGCCCTCCGACTGTGTATGCGGAGCCGTGCGAAGGGGCGTGCAGTTACGTCCCCACCAATCCGACCACCAGCGTCGTGCAGCACGATACACCGACTTCGGGGACATTTACCTGGCCAACAAACTGCGCGCTGACGGTAGAGATATGGGGGTCCGGTGCCGGTGGAGCGGCGGGGGTCTTTGGCGGCAATCCAGGTCAAGGGGGCGGGTCGGGTGGCTATCGCAAGATCGGACCGATGCCGTTCACTCCCTCGATGTTCCTGCATTGGGTGATTGGCGATCCGGGTCTGGGTGCGATTGCGGGTGCGCCGGATCCATCGGGCGCCGATGGCGGCGACACATCGATCTCGGGATCGGAAGGGATGATAGCCTACGGCGGCAAGGGGGGATTTGGCACTGGTGGCCGCGCGACCGACGGTGCTGCGGGTGGGGGACTCGGGGGAACAGTGAGTTTGCTGGGGAGTCCGGGGCAGTTACCCAGCGGTCCCAATGGCGGCAACGGGGGGAATGGTCCAACGGGGGCACTTGGCGGTCCTGGGGGCCATTCGGACAACGGCGGGAACGGAGCGGCGCCGGGAGCGGGGGGCGGCGGCGGATCCCGTGGTGACAACGGCGGGAACGGTGGCAATGGTCGTGTGAAGTTCACGATCACGACCTGGGACTGGCTGCTGGATGATGACGGCTGTACGGCCGAGTGCGATGGTTGCCAGACCGTCGATGCGGACTTCTACCTGGAACACGAGCGTCCCACGTCCAGCGGGGATGTGATTGAAGTAGATTGCGAGTGAAGCATGGAACCGGATTGCGTGCATCGACAGTCGGCCAGTGTCCGCTACACGCGCAGCGGCCGGGTTATTCCCGTGAGCCACTGTCAGCAGTTTCAAACGAAGTGTGCTCCTACGGCCGACGATGTGGTTCTGGTCGGTCTTCCCTCGATGAAATCGTGTCAGGGCTGTGAGAAGTTCCTGGAACCGGTTGCGGGGGCGGACTGGATCACCTGTCAGTTCCGGGGCGAACCGATCGGTCGCGTCACGTTGGCGGGCTGCAACTGTGACAAGCTGCTCTATGCCTGCTCTGTGCATGGAACCTGCTTCAAGCGATTGCCACCAGGTCGCACGCGAGAATCGTTCGGCGAGCAGCTGGAGGGCGTTACCATCTGCGCGAGCGAGTGTCAGGATTGGAATCAGGAATTGGGTGACATCTCTATATGATTCTCCTGTCTATGGCCCGCTACTTTCCTTTTGGAGGCAGTTTCTCAATTTCCTGCTTTTGAGCCGCGGAAGCACTCGGCGTTTGCGCTTTCGATCTTCTCACAACTCTCTTCAGCCTGTTTGCTGGTCTAATCGCGATTCTAGTCAACTTTGAATTGCCATTCGGAAGCTTTAAAAAAACGTCGATCGGGGATGGACCAGTTATCGGTAGGCCTTGGAATTCTGCGATGGACCGTGAAACCGGACTTTCCTTGTGAAAAGTAAACGTCATCGTTCCATCCACGTAGGCACGATCGCCGGCGGATACTTTCAGAGTTGCTTCAATAACGGGCTTCTCTTCTCTTTCATCGCGAGTCACCGATGCAATGACTACAAACCTTGGAATGAGAATTGGAAAGCTTTCTGGCGTCAAGGATTCGAATATGTCAAAGATGCTGAGCGAATTGGAAAAGCGGTCAATCGCAGATCCCCGAGCGCAGATTAGAAAGTTAATTTCAGTCACAGTTGCTACCCTTCAATTTTCATCACTCGTTTGCTCGTCTTGGCGTCGAATGTGGACAGATGTTGGTCGGAAAGTTGCCTGAAATCTTGGAAGTCGTCGACTTTGAAGACCTTCGTTGTGTTTGCTACATCAACTGGCGCTACGAGCAAATTAAAGAACTCATCTGCCCACTGCACGGGGGGGACCTTGTCGGGCGTGAGCTGAGCAACAGCATCCGGCCCCTGCCACTCAAGGGCCAACATATGAAGGTAGACGGAGAGTAAGTCTTCTACGTTTGTTGGTGGATTCTTAACGAATGCTTCCAGACGCCGCAGGATTTCTGCGGTTGAGAGTTCTGCGGAAATGACTTCCGCCTCACTTGATCGACGCAGCTTTTTGAAGAGATACCTCGCGTCATTGGCGATACAGAGAACTTCGATTGCACTAAGCTGGCTTGCATGAGGAGATATCATTTCTTTTCTTTCCACTCCTTCAGGCGAAAGAACTCAACATTCGTCGAGTCGTATGGGCAATCGTAATAGTTGTGGACCACTTCGTGTGACTTTCCCCATTTGCTCCAGATTACGGGAATATTCATCGTTGACATCTCCATCTGAGTGACCGCAATCACAATGCCGGAATGCTCAATTGAATAATCGCCAGATTCTAAATAGAGAATGATGTCTCCCGTGCGTGCATCTTGTTTGTCGATTCTGGCGTAGTCATCTTCGTCCAAAATCTTTGTAAATTGAATTTTATCTGGAGTTATTTGCGTTCGACGACTGGCGAAAGTCAAACCGTGACAATTGTAAATTGGGCAGGGTTGATTGACAAATTTCGCGTTCGGATACTTCGATGGAAGGTTTCCAGCTGCGAACCAGTCAAGATACGTCAGCTCGTGCGCTTGTCCATTGTCAATCGAGTTTCCCTTGCGTGTTTCCAATGAAATTTTCACCTCGGACGCATTGCCGCCGGGAAGTAAAATTCTGCCCATTTGCTCCGGATTCCACCACGAATTTTTGGAGTTTGGTGTACTGATGTTGCAGACATATGTGACAAGATCTCACTGAGATTGCAACAATTGGCTTTTGGGAATACTTCGGTTTTATGCCAGTTTAGTCCGAATAATCCGCACAATCCGGCACCGGATTGCGACTAAGAAACTTCACGTCATCATGGCGATGACGGTATATATCGGTGCATGGCCACACCCAAACGCACCGACTATCTGCAGGAGTTCACCGACACGTCAGACTATCAGTCTGATCCGACCGGGACGCTTGCGCGTCGGTTCATTGTGGCGTGTCGAAATCTGCGGCTGCTGACACCGAGTTCTTCCGCGACGGCTCAGGGAGGTTTGACCCGGTTTGAAACCGGATTCCGCGTGGAAGAACTCGGCAAGCTGCAAGCGGAGGCGCAGGCGTGGCTCAACGAGCTTGAATCGCGATCCCCCACAGCGACGGCACTTCGCGGGGATGTTGCGAGACAGTTTTCGTTAGAGCGGTTCCGGGGAGGTCTCTACGATGCCCCGTGAAGTGACTGTTGCCGAACTGTTTTCGGACATGCGAGCGGACTATGACTTCGCGAAGTCGGACGTCGTTCGTCGCAAGAGAACGGGATTGCCTGCTCTGGGAGCGGGTGCCGACTTTCATTTCCGGACCGAGTCTCAGCAGCTGCAGTTCATGGAACTGGCTCGCGACGTGGACCGAAATGACCTGGTTGTCGGTCAGGCGCTGGACCGGTTGGTCAACAATGTGATCCAGGGGGGGTTCCCGCTCGATCCACAGACCGGCGACGATGAAGCGGATGAGATCCTGCAAGAGTCGTGGGAAGAATGGTCGGGGGATAAGCGACTTTGCGATTTCACGCAGACGTCCAACTGGCACGAGAAGCGCCAGTTTGCTCTGCGGTCAATGATCGTTGACGGGGACATATTCAAGATTTTTACCGACCGGGGTTCCGTCGAGACGGTGGAAGCTCATCGGTCTCGGACCCCATCAGGGACCCGGCGAAATGTGGTTTTCGGCATCCTGAAGGATGCCGACAATATTCCGCGACAGGTCTGGTTCACGAAGGAGGATATTCATCCGCTGCAGCGAGTGCATCTGGTGAATCAGACAACGCCATATGATTTTTATGACGGGAATGGGAATCCGCAGGTCCTGCATCTGCTGCGGCGTCGTCGACCGAGTTTTACTCGTGGAATCACGACGTTCGCACCGATCTTCACTGCGGCGGGTCTCCATGACGATATCCAGTTCGCCGAACTGGTGAAGCAACAGGTTCAGTCGTGTATTGCGTTCCTGCGTGAACGGCCATTGGCCAATGCGGACGATTTGATATCGCCAGGATCGGGGACGGCCGGTGAGGTCGAACTGCGTCACAGCGAACAGTCAGTACGGCTGCTGCAGCACATTTTTCCTGGGATGGAGATCACGGGGAAGCCGGGCGAGACGTTGCAGGCGTTTTCGCCGAATGCGGGTGGAACGAACTTCATCAGTCACAGCCATCTGATCCTCACGTTCATTGCGATCAATCTGGATCTGCCGGTGCATGTGCTGCTGCTGGATCCCAGTCAGACCAATTTCAGCGGGTGGCGTGGTGCGATCGACCAGGCTCGCATCAAGTGGCGAGAGCTGCAGAAGTGGCTGATCGATTCGCTGGATACTCCGACGTATCTCTGGAAGGTGCGGGAGTGGGCTGCGGAGCGCAGCAAGCGTGGTCAACGACTGAGGGCTGCAATTCAGCGTGGTGCGATCCTGACTCGGCATGTGTTCCATCCTCCAGGGTTCGCCTACATCGAGCCGCTGAAGGATACGCAGGCTGACAGTCTGGAAGTGAAGTCGAATCTGAATTCACCGCGACGAGTCCTCGCACGGAAGCAACTCGACTGGTTTCGCGTCAGTCGTGAGACGGTCGAGGACAACGCTTATCTGATCCGGCTGGCGAAGAAGGAAGCAGCCGCGATCAATGCGGAATTCCCGAATGATCAGCCGGTTCACTGGCAGCAACTGATTGGTCTGGCCCTGCCTCAAGGTGTGTCGATGCGGATTCAGGAAACGACAGAGCAGGAACCGAAGTCGGATCCCGCCAAGAAAAGTGAGGCTGCCTGATGTCGATCGAGGGTTCGGAACTGCTAACACTGCGACCGGAATATCCGCGAATGGCGGACTACTTCGGTTTGTGGTCGATGGAAGAACGGGCCTTCAATGGACTGTTCAGTCTGGTGGCTGGAACGGATCTGGTGGCGCATGTGGAGATGTCTGCCGAGCGGATGAAGGGTTTGCAGGCTCGCATGGGCCGAGCGGATGAATCGAAAGCGGAAGCTCCTTATCGGCTGACGTCTGGAGGAATTGCTCTCATTAATGTTCAAGGGACGTTGATGAAGGCTCAGAGTTCGTTTTCCAGTGCGACCTCCACAGTCCAGTTGCGGCAAGCCATTCGTCAGGCGGGGCGTGATGCGGCCGTGAATGGGGTTTGCTTTCTGGTTGATTCTCCAGGTGGAACCGTGGCGGGGACTCACGACGTCTCTGCGGAACTGGCGGCACTTGAGAAGATCAAGCCGACAGGGGCGTTCATCGAGGACCTTGGGGCCAGCGCGGCCTACTGGTTTGCCAGTCAGGCCGGGTTGGTCGCAACGAACCCAACCGGGCTCGTCGGATCGATCGGCACGTACATGACGGTCTGCGATTACTCGGCTGCGGCTGAGGAGATGAAGATCAAAATTCATGTCGTGCGGGCCGGGGAGTTCAAGGGCGCGGGGGTCGCGGGAACGAAGATCACCGACGAACAACTTGCGTCGTGGCAGGAAATGGTGAACGGGTTAAACGACCAGTTCATCAGTGCGGTTGCCTCCGGCCGCAGGATGTCGGTGGAAGCAGTCCGAAAGCTTGCCGACGGGCGTGTGCATGTCGGTGAGGCGGCGAAGTCGATTGGTCTCGTCGATGCCGTACAGGGTTTGGACGAGACGATCCGGCAGTTACAGGAACGGGCCGGGGTACGAAGTTCTTCAAAGAAGGGTGCGAAAATGACGGAGCAAACGACAACGCTGACCGGCTCGCTTCAATCGACGGCGGCGACTCTGGACGAGCTGACGGCTCACCTGCCTGGTGCAGATGACTCGTTCGTGATGAAGCAATTGCGAGGCAAAGTGACACTCGATCAGGCCAAGAGTAACTGGCTGACTGAGTTGAACTCCCGTCTGGCAGCGTCGAAAGCGGAGACCGCAGCCGCGAAGGCGGAGAGCGAAGCGGCATCCAAGAAGACGGGAGTCCCGGCGTTGGGAACAAAGTCGAAGGGGGCACAGTCGGAAGACGACACGATCGAGAATCCGATCTCGGAGTTTAACGCCCTCGTGGCTGGCAATCAGCGGGCCGGGCTGTCTCGCTCGGAAGCGGTCCTGTCGGCAGCAAAAGAGAATCCGGCGCTACATCAGGCGTTCCTGTTGGCGACCAACAAAACGAAACAGTCACGGCGGCTCATCGGTGAGAAATACGAACAAGCCGACGAATAACGCACTGTGATGTAACCGGCTTCGGCCACGTCGCGCAGCACAGTTTTTCAATCAACTTTTAAGGGTTCAATGATGATTACGGTTAAGGGAAGTCGGACGTTCAACTGTGCTGCGGATCTGCTGCCGAACCGTCGGGTCAAGTGGAACTCAGGCACGGCAACTGTCATCTATGCTGGCGTGACGGATGAAGCCATCGGGGTCACCGATGGGATGCCCTACAACGGCAGAATCGCGGTCATTCCAATCAACACATCGCATGGTGTCGCGATCGAAGCGGCGGACACGATCGGTGTCGGGGTGGCCTGCTACGGAGCAGCGAACGGCCGGGTGTCTGTCAGCAATGCAGGCGGAGCGGTCCTGGTCGGCACGAACTGGGCTCCCGGGATTGTCGTCAATGCCTTCGCCGATGTGCAGTTGAAGTAGTCCTACACAGATTTTCTCGTGTCTCCACCGC
>NZ_DASWWZ010000275.1:0-14897 GCF_036405755.1 Schlesneria sp. | reverse complement strand
GCGGAAGTTCGTCGCGTCCTGGGCTTTCGTGATCGGTAAACATCCCTGAGCTGATCCCCGGACCTGGGAAAACGGCGCGAGAAGTCAGGAGGAGACTTCGTTCGGCGCTATTGCCAGGCTGCAGCAATCGTGTTGGAAAGCCGAGAGAGATACTTGCCCGAGGGTTCCTGGGGCAGAGTCGTCAGGATCAGAGCAAAGATTTCCGCGTCCGGGTCGATCCACAGCACGGTCCCCGTTGCCCCCCAGTGTCCGAAGGTGCGTGGGCCAAGCAGGTCTCCGAAGTTGGCACTGTGAGCGGGCCAGTTGAGACGCCATCCCAGCCCCCAGGGGCGGCAGCGACGTTCCTCATCGGGAACGTCTCGCATCGATTGAAGCTGATTCCGGGTGGCGGCGTCGATGGCTGCAGGTGACAAGAGCCGCTCCCCCGATCGCGTGATACCTCGCCGCAGCAGGAACTGTGCAAACAGCGACAGGTCTTTAGCAGTCGTTAACATTCCTCCCCAGGGAGCCCCTAATTGCCGCCAGTAGCGACTGTTCCAGTTCCATTCGGTTCCCGATGCCTGAGATTCCGGTACCACACAAGGGGTGACACGTAGCATGTTCGCGGACTGACCTTCGTACCATTCATCCGGGGCTCCGAGCGCCGAATCCTGCATCCCGATCGGCTGGAAGAGTTCTTCCTGAATAAACTGTGCACAGCTTTTGCCGCTGACACGAGCGATGATTTCACCCAGAACCGCGAAGCCCATGCTCTGATAGAGAACACCCCGTCCCGGTGAGAAGGCGAGTGGTTCTTCGCACGTTCGTTCGACAAACCGCTGAAGGCTGGCATGTGCCTGTCGCAGCTCCTGATTGTCGGGCAGCATGTCGGGTAAACCGGATGTGTGGGTCAGCAGATGCCGCAGCTCGACACCGTGCTTGGAATTCCGTCCAAACTCGGGAATGTAGTCGGTGACTCGGTCAGCCAGGGTAAGCTGGCCTCGTTCGATGAGCAGCAGCGCGGCTGTGGCTACGACAGGTTTCGTGATGGAGGCAATCAGGAAAATGGGATCGGCTTTAAAAGCCGGGGCCGTGTGCTCGTGAAATCGACCCTTATGGAAGCGCCCTGAAATCACGCTGGTGGTCCCCGTCGCAACCGAAAGGCACGGCAGGACGTTCGTCTTGCACCAATGATCGGCCAGGTCGGCGACAGACTGCCAGCGTTGAGGATGGATCGTCCGGAGAGATTTGGTCATGTCCTGTTTCGTCTCATTTCAATGTGCCGCAAGCTTCTAAGCCCCCTTAAGATTGATGTACCATAAAGAAAACAAGCGTCGCTCGGCAATTCTGGAGTTATCCATATGCACTCGTCGTCGTTGATCGTCGTGGTGGCTTTATTGATGGGGCCGCTGGTGGTGATGGCCAGCGAACCCTCTGAGCAGTTGCGAAGATTATTCGAGGAAGAGTGGCAGGCCAATCTGCGGGAATTTCCCGTCACGGCGACATACCTGGGAGACGGCCGCTACAACGATCGATGGGCTGATGTCAGTCTGGCAGCCATCGCCCGACGGGAGGCACACCAGCGTGAAGTCCTGCAGAGACTGAACGCAATCCGATCGAATGAGCTGACACCCGCTGAACGACTCAATCAGAAGCTCTACCGCCGCGAGCTGGAGACCGAACTGGAAGAGTATCCCTATCAGTGGCATCTTGTCGTACTCAATCATCGTGACGGAATCCAGGACGAAAATTCGGTCGCGGATGCCTGCCGGTTTATCTCTCGAAAAGATTACGAAGACTGGCTGGCAAGACTGAAGTCGTTTCCAGAGTACATGGACCAGACCATCGAATTGCTGCGGCGTGGAGTGGCAGAACGGATGGTGCAACCACAGGTCGTGATGCAGCGTCTTCCCGCGCAGATCCGGCGTCAACTTGTGGACGATCCGACAACCAGCCTTTACTACAAGCCTTTTAAATCGTTCCCGGCCGAGATCGCCGAAGCAGATCGATTGCAACTTCAGCGTGAAGCACAGGCCGCGATTCAGGAACGGATCGTCCCTTCCTATCGAAAATTGCTGGAATTCTTCGAACGAGAGTATTTCCCTGCCTGCGTGCCGAATGTCGGGGCATGGCAATTACCGCAGGGGCAGGAACTGTATGCGTATCTGGCTCGCAAGCACACGACGACCAGCTTAACGCCGCAGCAGATCCACGATATTGGTGTCAGCGAAGTCGCTCGAATACGTTCAGAGATGGAACGGATCAAGCAGCAGGTGGGCTTCGAGGGGACGCTCAACGAGTTCTTCACGCACCTGCGAACTTCGCCTGAGTTCCATTACACCGATGCCAATGATCTGCTGGCCGCCTACACCGCCTTTGTGAAACGGGTTGATCCGGAACTGCCGCGAGTTTTCAAGAAGCTGCCGCGCATCCCCTTCAGCATTGAAGCGATTCCCGCTCATATGGCTCCTGATACGACCACTGCTTACTATCGTCCCCCTTCGGCAGATGGATCCCGCCCGGGGACCTATTTTGTCAATCTGTATAAGCCTGAAACCCGTCCGAAGTTCGAGATTGCCGCCCTGTCGCTGCATGAAGCAATGCCCGGCCACCATCTGCAGATTGCCCTCGCGACCGATCTGGTGGATGTCCCCGAGTTCCGCAAACATGCCCACGTTACTGCCTTCGTCGAAGGCTGGGCCCTCTACAGCGAAAGTCTCGGCGAAGAGATGGGACTGTATGACGATCCGTACTCCAAGTTTGGGCAATTGACCTACGAGATGTGGCGCGCCGTGCGCCTGGTCGTCGATACGGGTATGCATTCGCTGAAATGGTCTCGTGAAAAGGCCATTGCCTATTTTCAGGCGAATGCGCCGAAAAGTGAGCTCGATATCGTCAATGAAATCGATCGTTACATCGCCTGGCCCGGGCAGGCCCTGGCTTACAAAATTGGTGAACTGAAAATCAAGGAACTCCGGCAGCGAGCAACCAAAGCGCTGGGGCCTTCATTTGACTTGCGTGACTTCCACGATGTCGTACTCAGGAATGGTGCGGTCCCGCTGGATGTGCTGGAAGAGATTGTCGATGAATGGATTCAAGCCGGAAAATAACGAGCCGTGTGTCGAAGGCCCTGTTGCCATCGCAGAGCTGCTTTATGAGCCCGTCTGACGCCAGTGTTAAATGTGACAGCGTTAAGTGTAACTGGGCCTCCTGTCGCTGAACCTGATCGGGGACAGTTCTACAGACAGGCGAGACGACTGTTCCGCAGGGGGTGACGGTCAACGTGATCTCGATGTTCGCGCTACGCTCTGAGACCGATGTAAGATTTGTGGCCAGACCGACAACGGCTCACGGCTTTGGAGCATCTGTGGATTGATCGACTACGTCACTGTTCCTGTGCCGTTGGTCAGAAGCCGATGTCCTTTTTTGCTCTCACGTTGGGCGGAACAGTGGGGATGGTGGTTTGAGTGCCCGCTTTGGCGTCGGTCGTCACTTTTTTGACCGCAGCCAATTCTTCGAGGGCACCGATGTGGGCACCCACCGCCTGGCCGTCTGAACCCCAGGTCGCGCCTGCCGAATTAGGGTCGAGCAGAAATGAGGAAATCTTCAAGAGAGCCCACTTATTGGGCAGGCCGTTTTTCAACTGTACCCCCTTGGCACCGGTCAACAGCCGGTCATCATTCGAGGGACCCCAGAGGTTCATCCAGTTAGCGACAGCGGTGATCGGTTCCTTGTTTTGCTCGCGCAGAAGCGAGGGGAGCTCTTTTGCGAAGCCGTTGGAGATTCCCCACCAATCGACCTGCTTTTGCTCGAGCACAGGCCCAACGCATTCCACAACCGTGGAGTTAGCTGCCTCGTTGAGGCGGAATTCCAGCGGCGGAACGACGGCGCAGGAATCGATATAGAGGCGCATCGGGGTCTCGACGACTGCTGTTCCTTCTGCGGCAACGATTCGGAGAGCCGCTTGCGAAGCTGAGAAGGTGACGTTCTGCAGATTGATCACTGGCAACAGAGCGTTGCCCGTCCGGGCGGGTTGAAGGTCGATGCCATAGCCCCGGACGGCGACGATACTATTGCGCACATGCAGTTGACCCGCGGGCGATTGGAACTGGATTCCTACGCCGTTGCTCATCAAAAGCGAATCGGTCAGGGCGAGATACGCTGGACCACTTTCGGGCGAAGAAGAGGCTTCCGCAATGGTTCGCCAGGTGACCAACCCCTGGTGATGCGCAACCTCTTGAAGCTGTGGTCCGCTCAATTGGCAACCTCGCAGGGTGACGAGGGAGTTCGTCGAATGGACCAGCCAAGGAAGGGGAGCCGCTTTGGTGTTGGACGAAGCCTCCAGCGTCGCCGATTGAAGTTCAAGCATTCCGTTTTCGATGGTAAACAGGCCGGGGATATCGGTTTTTGATTTTCCCTCAGGAACCTTTGGCTGGATCTTCAGCGGAGACCCTTCTGCCTGGGTGAAGACAATGCGAACAGATTTTCCCGTAATGCGTGCAGGCTGCATCGTGACGAGACCTGACCCCGTCGCTTCGAACAGGGTGCCGCTGGTCCAGTCGTTCCTGTTGAGGATTGCACCGAGGTCTTCCCGTCCCAGGTTGACCTTTCGGGTGGGAGGAGCAGCATCGGGCCGAGTCGGTTCCGGCACCGCAGGGCGTTGAGACAGGGCGATGAGCCGGGCCTGCGAAACGGTCCCCGGCAGAATGAGCTGGCTCGTCGTACACCCCGGCAAGCCGCCGCTGGAGGCGGTCAGCTCACGGAAAGGAAGGGTGGATTTATCAAAGTTCTGCAGCTGAATGGCTCCCAGATCGGGGAAGCTGGTTTCCGGCCAGATGAACCTTTGAAACTGCCTCGGTTCAAATGGCTTGCCCCAGACCCGTTGCCATGCATCGGGGTTGGCGACTTTAAACGATGACTTATCCAGATCCAGCAGCCGCTCAAACCCGATATAGAGCGTCGATTGTGAGGTCCAGGTGAAGTTGGTCAGCCAGCCGGACGCCGAGGACGTTGAGCTGGGCCATCGGACGGCCGATGCCAGTACGGTCGTGTTGCCAGCTCCTTCGGCGGCGCAGATGGAGTCCTGCAGCAGCAGTGCTGTCGTCGGTGGCTTGGGCTGATTCTCTGCTGTCAGTTCGAAGATTTCCTTGCGGCCATAGAGTGTCGATCGCAGGATTCGAATCAGGCGCTGGGGCGTGGTCGAAAGAGATTCCACCGTTCCGGTAAACGGCTTGCTGCTGATGACGAGAGAGGGTGTGGTGCCGGAGACGAGCAAAGAGTCCTGGATGACCACATCACAGCGAGCACGGTCAAGTCGAAGTGCCGTGAGACCATTACCGCGGACGACAACATGGTCCAGCAGAACGTGGGGTTCCACAGAGGGGACATTCTGAGCGTCCTGGTCGCTGGTGAATGTGAACGCCGATGCGGGGGCTGAAGTGCTCCCTGTGGCGGTGAACGAGCAGTTTCTGACGTACATTCGGCCATCGTTGACCGAGATCAGGGAAAGGGGAGCCTGTCCCATGTCGGCTGTTCGATCAACGACGAAATGCAACCCCCTCAGTTCCAGTGTGCCGTTACTGAAGGCGAGGGCAGTGCGTGAGCCCTGCAGCGTGGGCGTGACCATCACGAGGGGCTGGTCTGTTGACGAAGCGGGTGTGATGATCAAGCGGTTTGCGGTCGAGATTTCCTGATGAGAAAGCTGGAATGGGCCACTTCCCACCAGTTGGATGTATCCCCCGCTTTTGCTGGCAACTTTTAATGCTTCGTCCAGTGTCGTGAAGTGGTGGGTGGTCGTGGCACCTGGTCCCACGGTGATTGCCGGAAGATCGGCAGGAACGGACGATGGGCGGGTTGCCCATTCGGGCACAGGCTGCCGGGTAAAGTCAAACTCCGCCGGTGGCGTTTGCGCGGCTGTGGAGTTGGCTGCGGAACCCGTTGCGCTGGAATCGTCCGACTCCGCTTCCTGAGGCATTTGTGTTTCAGGGATGGACCCCGCGACGGCCGTAGGGGGAGCGACCGGCTCTCCGAAGGGGTTCTCTGCTGTTTGAACCTGGTTTCCCCATTGGACGATCTGCCAGCCCAGTCCGCCCACCAGGATCAGCACGACCGCAGCCAGGGCAACGTACTTCAGTGGATCAAGATTGATCGCCGGTCGATCTTCATTTGAAGCGAGGGGAATGGGTTCTCGTTTGGGGGGGAGAGGTTTCGGCGAGAATTTTTTGGGTTGCTTGTCCCGCGCGGACCCTGCTGAAGTCCCCTTGGGATTCCGTGGGACTGTCGGATCAGAGCCCTCATTCGTCGCCGAAACACGCTTGCGTTTGGTTGCCAGTGGATCCGCGTCTTCTTCGTCGTCATCGAGGGAATTTCGTCCCGTCAGACGTTGCAGCGATTCTTCATCGACCCCTTCGTCATCGCTTTGATCGACGCGTGAACGGGGCGATTTTGAGCGAGTAGGGAGGGGAGTGGCGTCGTCGACGGCCGTGTCAGGTGCAGGACTATTTGACCTGCGACGGGTTTTGGGCGGCGAGACCTCGTCGGAGATCTCTTCATCGTTCGGAAGGGGGCGCCGGCGCGCACGGGGCTTGTCCGACTCGTCCGCCTCAGGTTCGTCCTTCGGAGTTGGCTTGCGACGACGTTTGCTCGGTCGGGGTGATTCCGGATCGCCGACCGCTTCGATCTCTGCTTCCGGCTGTTCCTTGAGAGTCGAAATCTCGTCATCGCTCAGGTCGCTGAAGATCTCATTCGAGAACGCCGCATTGGTCAGCTTGGAGTTTTCCAGATCGTCCAGGAGCTCGGCCGGAGTCTGGTAGCGGTCAGCAGGCTTCTTGGCCGTCATGCGCCGCAGAACGGCAATCAGCCCTTCCGGAACGTTTTCATTGATGTCCCGGGGGTCGGGAAGATCCTTAATGGCGTGGGCCTGCAGCTTATTTGTCAGGCTTCCTTCCGCGAAGGGGGGATCGCCCGTCAGCATCTGGTACCACGTGCAGCCCAGCGAATACAGATCACTGCGGATATCCGCAGACTTGCTGCTGCGGGCCTGCTCAGGGGCCATGTAGTCGACAGTGCCGACGGTGGTACCGGCACGGGTGATATTGGTTTCCAGCGTGTCGTCGATCGAGCGGGCGAGACCCAGGTCTGTCACTTTGACGACGCCATCTTTTCGCAGCAGCAGGTTCGACGGTTTGATGTCTCGATGGACGATATTGTGTTCGAAGGCATGCTGTAATGCGGAGGCGACCTGCTTAATGATCTCGATCGAGCGTTTGACGGGGATCGTTCCGCGACGCCGGACTTGTTCGAACAGGTCAATTCCCTCGACGTACTCCATCGCTATGTAGAGATAACCGTCGGCCTCACCGGTGTCATACACGGCAACGATATTGGGATGCTCAAGCTGGGCGGCGGCCTGCGCTTCGGCCTTGAAGCGTCGGACGAGTGTCGGATTCTTGGCCTTGTCCCGAGGGAGAACCTTCAGGGCGACGAGCTTCTTGAGATCGGTGTTCCTCGCCAGATACACCGTCCCCATCCCTCCTTGTCCCAGTTTGCGTTCAATCTGGTACTTCCCCAGCGACTTGAGGGGAGGGGTCGATTCCTGATTTTTCGTTGCCGGTTCGGATTCGCTACTCATTGCGATCCCCCGTTTCATGGTCCAGTAACGACGGCATTGGTCGGGTGATGAAACTCGTATGCGACACACGAGAAGGCAATACGATTTTCATCATTACTTCCCACGAAAAAATCGACCGGAAAAAGAGGATTTCATGACAGGAATTTGGGAGCTTGCAGTGTACCAAAGTTTGGAAAGGTCCGTCAAAAGCTTTGAGACGCGGCAGGCATCCCCGATACTCTATCGATGGGGGTTTGGCTTGCGTTGACTCCCTTTGCGTCCACGACCGCGGCCCTTCTTGGGACTGGCGCTATCGTCTTCCGCGGGGACAGGCTTGCCCATTTGTTTCTTCAGTTGCACAATCCGATCCCGCAGCTTCGCCGCACGCTCGAATTCCAGTGATTCAGCCGCTGCGAGCATCTCGGCCTCAAGTTCATTGAGGTACTCCTGCGTGACGTATTGGCTTTCGCTTTCGACGCCGATCACTTTCTGGGCCATTCGCTTGGCTTCGATTTCTTCTTCAATGCCCCGTCGAATGGCTTTCTTGATCGTTTCCGGCGTGATTCCGTGCTCTTCATTGTACTTCATCTGAAGGATGCGGCGGCGCTTTGTTTCGTCGAGTGCTTCCTGCATGCTGTCGGTCACACGATCTGCATAAAGCACAACTTCCGCATTCACGTTACGGGCTGATCTCCCGATCGTCTGAATCAAGCTCGTGGCACTGCGCAGGAAACCTTCCTTGTCGGCATCAAGGATGGCCACCAGCGACACTTCGGGGACGTCGATCCCTTCGCGGAGTAGGTTCACGCCGATCACGGCGTCGTACTTACCTTCACGCAGGTTTCGGAGAATTTCGACACGTTCGAAGGCGTCGAGTTCCGAGTGCAGCCAGGCACATTTGATTCCTTCTTCCGTGAGGTAATTCGTAAGGTCTTCGGAAAGCCGTTTGGTCAATGTCGTGACCAGTGTTCGTTGACCTTTCTCGGTCCTGGCTTTGATCTGTTCGATTAAATGGGGCACCTGACCTCGGGCAGGGTGGATGGAAATGGTGGGGTCGAGCAGACCCGTGGGACGGATCACCTGTTCGACAACCTCTCCTGCAGTCTGCTCAATTTCCCAGTCGGCGGGAGTGGCGGACACGAAGATGGTCTGCTTACGTCGGGCATTCCATTCTTCAAACTTGAGCGGCCGGTTATCCAATGCCATCGGCAGGCGAAAGCCATGCTCGACCAGCGTCGTCTTGCGTGCCTGATCGCCATTAAACATCGCCCGAATCTGGGGGATGCTGACATGGGATTCATCGACGAACAGCAGAAAGTCGTCGGGGAAGAAGTCGAGCAGCGTAAACGGCGGTTCACCCGGTTTTCGACCGGACAGAGCACGGCTGTAATTTTCAATCCCCGGACAGAATCCCATCTCACGTAACAGTTCCAGGTCGTGCCGCGTTCGGGCGTTCAGCCGCTGCCGCTCAATCAGCTTCCCTTCCTGCTGGAACTTTTCGAGTTGAACGTTCAGCTCGTTCTCGATCTCATCGGTCGCGGAAGTGATCCTGTCTTCGGGAAGGACATAGTGCTTGGCGGGATAAATGTAGATGTCGTTGAGTCGCTGGGCTTCTTCTCCGGTCAGGGGATTGATGATTGACAGCTTCTCGACCTCATCACCCCACAGTTCAATCCGGTAGGCAAATTCTTCATAAGCGGGCCAGACTTCGATCACATCCCCCCGGACACGGAAATTACTGCGGGCGGGGGCGATATCGTTCCGTGAATACTGGATGTCACAAAGTCGCCGCAGCAGGTCATCTCGATCGATGGTTCCTCCCACGGTCAGTGGCACCATCATTTCGAGGTAATCTTTGGGAGAACCCAATCCATAAATACAACTGACACTGGCCACGACGATCACGTCACGGCGACTGACCAGGGCACTCGTCGCCAGCAATCGCAGACGATCGATTTCCTCGTTGATTGAGGAATCCTTCTCGATGTAGATGTCTCGTTGAGGGATGTAGGCTTCTGGCTGGTAGTAGTCATAATAACTGACGAAATAGGCCACGGCGTTGTTGGGGAAGAACTCGCGAAATTCGCCGTACAACTGAGCTGCCAGCGTCTTGTTGTGCGACAGGATGAGCGCTGGTCGCTGCATCTGCTGAATGACATTGGCCATCGTGAAGGTCTTGCCCGAACCGGTGACACCCAGCAGCACCTGGTCTTTCTTGCCCTCGCGAATGCCTCGGACGAGTGATTCGATGGCGGCGGGCTGGTCCCCCGAAGGTTGGAACGGACTCGCAATTTGAAATTCGGGCATGGGACATCGCTTTCCGAAAGAGAGGATCAGCTCAAGTGTATCGGATCGCGGCTTCAAGCGAAGTCCGCCTGCGGAGAAACCGGCAATTCCGGTTGGACTCCTCCTGCCGCAAGGGGGCGTCAACAGAACGGCCGTCACCGTTCCGCGACGACGTTGCTGGATGGTCAACGTCCAGCCTGACGTTTCAGCAAGCCGTATTTTCGAGCCTTGCCGAAGGAGCGAACGCAACATTTGATGGGGTCAAGTGTGCGTAAAGATCGACATCTGCCTGCTTGAATGGGATCGGCCGGAATCCAGTCTGCCTGATTGCTCCGCCGGAACGCTCGTTGCACCACGACCTCTCCCCGGGAGTCATCGGCCATTGTTCGAGAGCACTGCCGATTGATCCAGCTGCGACACGGGCGGTCATGGAATCTGCTTGGCCTAATCAGAAATCATGGGAGAGACGCCGATGGCGATCACACTGCTGGCCTGTCCATTCTGCGAGGGGACAAACGGCGTCAATCAGGTCCGCGATGAAATCTTTTCCGCGTCGTTCCTGCCGAACACTCTCGTGATGGTCTTGCCCTTCGCCGTCTTTTGCCTCGTCCTGCGCTGGCTCTACCTCGGTTGCCCCATTCGCACTGCGGCGACGGAACCGTCTGGGGATCCTGCGACGACCTACTCCGAACCGAACTTTTCCTCCCTGCGAGAAACAAGATGAAAACCCATCGAGGCCCTCTGATCGCTGCGGCAACGGCTCTCGGGATCGGATTGGGTGGATTCCTGGACGGAATTGTGTTCCATCAGATCCTGCAAGCGCATGGGATGTTGTCGGCGAAGTATCCCCAAGTTGATCCCGACCCTTTGGTTGTGATTCGAAATCTGGAAATCAACATGTTCTGGGACGGGATGTTCCATCTGTTTAACTGGGTGATGACTTGCACTGGACTGCTCCTGTTATGGAAGGCCAGTAACAGGGCGGATGTTCCCTGGTCGGGCTACACGCTCGCGGGAGGATTGCCGCTGGGGTGGGGAATGTTCAATCTGGTGGAAGGGATTCTTGACCATCACATTCTGCATCTGCACCACGTCAGGGAAACTCCTGACCATCTTGTCTATGACCTGGCGTTTCTCGGTTCCGGTGTTCTGCTCGTCTTGGTCGGGGCGTTCCTGATCTCGCGAGATCAAGCGAAGAACTCGCGCGGGACCGCATTGCAACAGGACAGCCAGTCTTCGATCGTCCAGGCCGAGAACCAGTAGGTATGGGCGGAAAATTTTTTGTGGTGATTCCTCTTGGGGGACTTCCCAGGGCGATGGCGAAAGGGGGCGACGCACCCTCTGTCCCTTTCGCTTCGCTCATCCACTACAATCCGGGTTCGGTACGACGGCGGAAGCGATTGCGCGATTCACCAAGCCGCCAATGACGATGTCTACTCGACGGAACCTGAGATCATGCCCAAAGCCAGCAACAATCTTCCTTATTTCACCGCCGACCTGCCGGGAATCGGGGGCGAAATCAAAGTCGAGCCTGAAGATTTTGTGGTTGAAGAGATTCCCGCTTACGAACCGGGTGGTGAAGGGCAGCATCTGTTTCTATGGCTTCAGAAGCGGGATATTCCGCATGATCAGTTGATTCGGCGACTCGCAGGCACGCTTGCGGTTTCACCGAACGACATCGGCTTCGCGGGGATTAAGGACCGGCGTGCAGTCGCAAGACAGTACGTTTCGGTTCCCATCAGTTGTCAGGAACGGGTGGGGGACCTGAATTCGGATCAAATCACTGTGCTTCAGGCCACTCCTCACGTCAACAAACTGAAAACGGGCCACCTGCGCGGCAACCGCTTCACCATTGTCATCCGCAATGCCGCCGAAAACGCGCTGGCAGTCGCGGAGTCAGTTGTGCAACGACTGAGCCAGTTTGGCTTCCCGAACTATTACGGAGATCAGCGGTTCGGTCACGATGGGGAAACGCTGAAACTGGGGCTGGATCTGCTGACGGGAGTCAAAAAACCGCAAGAGATTCCGTATTCCAAACGGAAGTTTCTGTTGCGACTCGCTCTTTCAGCCGTTCAGTCCGACTTGTTCAACCAGGCGCTGTCTCAGCGACTGCAGGAGGGTTTGCTGCACACGGTGCTGGAGGGGGATATCCTTGAGGTGACTCAGTCGGGGGGCAAATTCGTCTCGGAAGATGTCACTCAAGAGCAGGCACGTCTTGATGCCGGCGAGGTCACGGTGACGGGGCCCATGTTCGGGGTGAAGATGTTGAGTCCCCACGGAGTCACCCTGGAGCGGGAAACCAAACTGCTGGCGGAATCGGGGCTGACCCTCGATCTGTTCCAGAAGTACAGTCAATTGCTTTCGGGGGCTCGCCGTTCATTCGTTGCACGGCCTGCGGAATTGGAGACGGCCCAGGTCAGTGAGGGGATTCAATTGAAGTTCAACCTTCCCAGCGGCGTCTATGCCACGACGCTGCTGAGAGAACTCATGAAGGACGATTCCGCTGCCGCCCCGGCCCCCACGGAAGACGCCGCCGATGAAAGCTGATGTCTCTGTGACTGGCTGCGCCGCTTGAGTGCTGCCGAGTATCGGCCCGGCACAATCATCCGTACCGAAAGTCCGGGGACACAAGAGTTTCGGGAATTTCGCCCGGCGTTTGCCGCTTAACTCGAAGAAAGCGAATTTCGTTCGTATGATACGCACGACGTAATTGCATCTATCTCAGCGACGGAAGTGGACGCGAAATGGCCCCGATTCGTCGCCTTTATCCAATACATCTGAGGCTGATCCTGTGCTCGCTGGCCCCTTGTTTTCACGTGAGGCACTGACGGTTCCCCGCCAGTTGTCGCACTTTCTGATCCGGTCGGGATATGTCGCCGCGTTCTTCGTGCTGATGTACACCGCGGCGCAGACAACGTTCGGATGGCAGCAGGTGCGGAACCTGGGAGACATCGCTCGCTATGGGCAACTGGTCTTTCAGGTGCTGACAATGGTGCAGCTCGCCATCATGATATTCTTCGCGGCGCTCTTCGCGGCCGGGAACGTGGCCCAGGAAAAAGACCGCAGGACGATGCTGCTCCTGCTGATGACGGACCTGCGTGACCGCGAACTGGTCCTGGGAAAGCTCTGTTCCAGCCTGCTACTGCCCGGAGTTCTGCTGACCGCGTCGATCCCCGTTTTTACGCTCGTCCAAATGCTGGGAGGGGTCTCGCTGCAGCAGGTTGCGTGTGCCGTCGCCATCTCTGCCGCTTCAGGGCTTGTGGCGGGAAGCTGGGGTTCACTGGTGGCTTTCTGGCGCGAGAAAACCTTTCAGACCCTGGCGATCACCCTCATCGGAATCGTTTTTTTTCTGGGGGTGGTTGAAGGGGTGTTGACTGTGACAGGAAGTCTGTCCGATGTCGGCATCATCATCGGTTCGCTCAACCCGTTTCGTGCGATGGCGCGCGTGCTGGATCCCTTGAACAGTGCCGGCCGCTTCTCGTATTCGGCGGTGGCGCTCATTTCATCGGGTCTGCTACTGCTGGTGGCGGTGCTGATTATTCTGTTTACGATCGTTCGAGTTCGCGTCTGGAATCCATCCCGCACTCTGGGGGATATGGCCACGCTCGACGAGAATGACCGAGGCGTTGTTCGTCCACCCCGACCGGTCTGGAACAGTCCGGTCATCTGGCGAGAGATGATGACGAAAGCGTATGGACGCAAAGTGATCGTCATCAAGCTGGCCTATGTGGTGATCGCCGCTGCGGCTCTTTATTCGGTACTGACAGCTCCGCCGAATTCGCCCCTGGTGCTGGGAATGATTTCTCCGGTTGGAGCGGCTTTCGTCTCGCTGAGTCTCCTTTCGATGCTGCTGATCAATGCTCAAGGAGTGACGGCGCTCACCAGTGAACGAGACACCGGGACACTGGAACTGCTGCTCGCGACGGATATCAGTGCAAAAGAGTTCATTTTCGGAAAGCTTGGTGGGGTTCTGTATAACAGCAAAGAATTGATCCTGATTCCGCTATTGTTCATGATCTGGTATCTCGGACAGGGCCAACTGACACTCGAGAACTTCATCTACATTGCGCTCGGTTTCCTGTCGCTGGTGACGTTTGCCGCCATGCTGGGGCTGCATTCGGGGTTGAGTTACACCGTATCCCGGACGGCGATTGCCAGCAGTCTTGGAACCATGTTCTTCCTGTTTGTCGGGATCTTCATCTGTATGATCCTGATCCTTCAGGCCCGCGCTTCGTTCGGCCTGCAGCTTCCCAGCTTTCTGGTCTTTATCCTGGGGGGAAGCCTGGGGCTCTGGGCGTCGCTCACGCACCGCAACCCATCTCCGGCCCTCACGCTGGCGGCTGGAATCTTGCCGTTCTGTACGTTTTATGCGATCACCAGCTTCCTGCTCGGTCAGACGTTGGGGGTCTGCCTGTTCGTCGTCGCGGCTTACGGCTTCACCACACTTGCCATGCTCGTTCCAGCCATCAGTGAGTACGACTCTGCACTTGGTCGAACGGAAATGCCAAAGGGATGATCTTGAAAAGTTCTCGATCAGGTCGCCTTGGTATTTTTGTGGGCCACGTGGAGACTGTGCGACGCTGCAGGGACTGAAGATCAGAACAAGAATCTAGAGACGGGACCGTTTTCCAGAACTCGACAGGGAGTCTGCGAGATGTTTGTGCGTTCGGCGTGCTGTGTCGTCCTTCTGCTTGTCGGAGTTCGGGAAAGTCACCTCTTCGCTGCGGAACTCGTCCCCCCTCGGCTGCCAGGATTTGAACGTTTCTATGCACCGCCGGCTCACCCACCGAAAGTGGATCCTGAGGAGGACGACGACGACAGCGAACCGATCCAACTGAGCCCTGAAACGGGTGGCCGGGTGCTGTTAAGTGAACTCAACTGCGTCGCCTGTCATACCGTTGACGAAGAGACTCGCACCCGACTGGCATCGAAGCAGGCACCGGTCCTCGACACAATTGGGGCTCGATTCAAGCCCGAGTGGTTGCAGGCCTATCTGATGAGTCCTCACACGACGAAACCTGGC
>NZ_DASWWZ010000274.1:0-1974 GCF_036405755.1 Schlesneria sp. | reverse complement strand
TTGCTGCTGGACGATTTCTTTTGTCGTTCGCGATCCGAAACGCGCGGTTGCCATTGTCAGAATGCCGGTGAGATAGGGGCGCAGTTCTCGCTGGAATACGCTTGGCTGTTCAACTCGCCAAACCTGCTTGGGTGCCAGAGGAAGTGATTGAGCATCGTCACGAGTCTTCAAGTGACGATAGACCCGGTTCTGGAAGACGATCATCCAGTCTTCGATCGGTGTATCGAACCGGTGCAGAATCGTCCCCGTCAAACTTCCCGTAGCGGTTGCTTTCAGATTGCATTCGACCAGGTCTTCAACCGTTTGCAGGCTTTCACCCGTCAGAGCTTTTGAACTCCACTGCAGGACCGGGATGTTCGACAGTTCTCCATCGGCATGGTGTTCGTAAGCAGCACCCCGTTCCAGGCCGGAGGGGCGCAGCATCCCTCCAAACCCCGATTCGGCAACGCCGTTCCAGCTAACATTCGCCGGGGAAATTCCGGTTGCGGAGCTTGTGATGGGGTGGGGCAAAATTTTGAGCGACGATTGCGCCGTCTGCGGACTGTAAAGGTTCACAAAGTACCGGCTTCTCAGTGTCGAAGACGCCTGATCATAGTTGATGATGTTGAGCTGGTTGGCTCGAGCGACGGACCCGTTTGAACTTGATGCCAGTAGTGCCGCACCGACGGTGACAGCGCAGGCGGTCAAAGGAAATGTGACCCAGGTGAGCGTAGGGCGTTTCAGCATCCGGTGGACAAGTAGGTAGTCCAGGGGACCGATCAGCAGCAGAAGTCCCAGTAGTCCCCCCAGGACACTCCAGGGTGAAGTACGATTGACCTTTTCGAAATGGTCCTGAATGGCATGCAGTTGTGTTGCGACATCGGAAATGCCGGTGGAACTGAGCTGCGAACCACGGCTTCCCATTTTTTCAGCGAGTTCAGTGCGACTTTCGATACCGACCAGCCGGGCACAGAACGGATGCAGGGCTTTCCAGTCCTTGAGAGGAGCGGACGTGAGATCCATGGTCAGGAGGGTCACTGATCCCATGCCGTAGGGAAGACGGACCAGGAATGGAATCGAACGGCTGGATGCCAGTGTTTCTCCTGTCGGATACTGAACGTGAGGTATCGCCAGCGGTTCTGTCTGGGGAATTCGAATGTTTTTACCCGCGAATGACTCCAGACTGCCGAACTCTCTGACCGTCGCGGAAGACTCGCCAATCGTGGCAGGAACCCAGTTGAACAAACGCTTCCGAGCTGCCGCGACATCACGCGGAAATGAGATGGTCAGTCGCCCCCCGCCAGCCACCCAGTCGCGAATCGCCGTCGATTGAGCTTCTGTCAGTTCAACGGATCCACTGAGTACCAGCGCTGCCACTCCATCGTATGCGAGAGGATTCGTCGGCAGGTCTGCCGCGCTCACATTCGCCCACCGATGGTCACGAACGGAAGCGGATTCCTCTTTGTCAAAGTCAAATCCTGCCGGACTGCCGACGGTGACGACAAGCTTGGCTGCGGGACTGACGGCGGGTTTCAGCCAGGGGGCACGACCCGGCGTCCCGCTGAAGTCATTTCCCCCCTTCAACCGGACGCTGATCTCGCCATCCAGGCGTCCCGCTTTGAAGAGACCTTCAAGTTGATGGTCACCTGCATCGAGTGTGACGGGCGCTGCCTGATAAGTGACACGATTCCCGTCCGGATCGAGTGCGCTTACTTCCAGTTGGACTGCGGCAGATTCAGTGAGCGACACAGGGACGACAATCGGACTCCAGCGCCCGACCAGGTAATGATCATTCCAGCCGACACGAGGCTCCGAAATTGTCGGGGCAGACTCGGCGAATGACTCACGCGTGAGTCCTGACAAGAGCCCAATCGCAATGAAGAAGATGAACGTCTTCTGTTCAAACAGCTTTGTTCGTGCAGATCGAGTGGGAACCCTCAATTGATCACTGCAGATTCGTCCCGCGACAGACGGAGCGTATTTGAGTCGGTCGAA
>NZ_DASWWZ010000273.1:0-3494 GCF_036405755.1 Schlesneria sp. | reverse complement strand
AAGACGGTGACTGACCGGGCCTCGCGGTTCACCGTCAACAATGTGATTCATTCAAGTGCCCCCCGGTTGGGGGGCATTCTGCGTTTACGTGCCAGCCCCGCAGCCGTAGCGGTGCGGGTAAAGCAGCGTCTCAACCCCACTTAACATGACCAGGTTGAATCGCGTGAAGGTCGATGAGTCGCCTCTACGGGACGTGCAGAATCCGTGGTTCTCCGTTAAGATTGCCCTGCATTTGCAACCAACCGTCCGGACAATTTGACGAATTCGAGACCCGTGAAATGAAAAGTCTTCTGCCTGTTGTATTCGCGCTTTTGACTGGCTTGTTCTGGGGAACGTATGGCCCCGTGCTTGGTCAGGCGCGTGCATTCGAGAAGAGCCCCTTCAAACCGTACGTCATGATCGGCGTGGCATACCTGCTCTGGGGAATCATCGGTGGGCTGGTCGGCATGTTTGCCAAAGGAGACGCCTTTACGTTCACCCGGCAAGGGACGATCTGGGGATTTGCCGCGGGTACGCTGGGAGCATGGGGAGCTTTGACGCTGACGCTGGCCATGTTCACTGGAGGAACCGCGATGCCTCAAGTCGTGATGCCCATCGTGTTCGGGACGGCTGTGTCCGTCAGCGCCATCGTCGCGGTGCTGACAACCAAGACCCAGGCCGACCCACGTCTCTGGCTGGGGATCATGGGAATGGCGGTTTGCATTGTGACCGTCGCCTATTTCACGCCCCACGCGGCACCGCACGCTCCGAAGCCCGCAGAGCCCCCCGTCATCAATGAAAAGTCGTGAGGAAGGACATCGAGACGACGATCGCCGCGATCAGTTCGCCTTCTGCGAATCACATTCAGAACAGGGAGCAGTGCCGCGCTGCTCCCTGTTCTCCTTTGCATCAACATCCAGATCGGCTTCTCCTGAAATGCTCTCGCGAGTCGGCATCCACGTTCTTCGGCACGTATCACTGACATTCGCAGATTGGACGTCGGACGTTTTGATTCGGTATAGAATCGTGTAGTCACGCCAGTTGAATCTCCTCAAAAAGCTCGCGAGAGATCCCATGTCGACACACATTCCAACTGCTCCGCTGCCGTGGGGTTCGACACGTCGACAATTCCTCGCGAAGGCTGGGAATGGATTCGGTTCCCTCGCGCTGGCAAGTCTGCTGGCCCAGGAAGGGGGGTTGGGACATGCTGCGACGTCTTCGGGAGTGAATCCGCTCGCCTCCTGTCCCGGCCATTTCCCTGGCAAGGCGAAATCGGTTATCTGGCTCTTCATGAATGGGGGACCGTCCCAGGTCGACACCTGGGACTACAAACCAGAACTGCAGAAGCGGGACGGCACTGAGCTTGTCGGATTCGATCAGACCACGGGTTTCTTCGCTGGTCAGGGGGGCCCCCTGATGAAATCCCCCTTCAAGTTTGGACAGCATGGAGAATGTGGTGCCTGGGTCAGCGAAATCTTTCCGCAGATGGCTCGCCACGTCGACAAGATGGCCTTCGTCTACTCCTGCTGGACTGATTCCAATAACCACTCCCCTGCTCTGTTTCGTATCAATACCGGGATGTCCCGGCAGGGCTTTCCCTGCGTCGGTTCCTGGGTCACATACGGTCTGGGGAGTGAAAGCCAGAACTTGCCCGCTTTCGTCGTCATGTACGACACACTGGGACGGGGAATTCCCAAAGGACATGCTCAAAACTGGGGTGCCGGCTTCTTACCCAGCGTCTTTCAGGGAACTGCACTCAAACCTCAAGGCGATCCGATCGAAAATCTGAAACGGGCACAGGGGATGTCTGACCAGCAGCAGAGATCGCAACTCGATCTTCTGGCCACGCTGAACCGGACTCACCTGGATCGACATGCGGCCGAGTCAGAACTGGCGGCGCGGATTGAATCCTTCGAGCTGGCTTACCGCATGCAGATGGCCGCCCCCGAAGCACTGGATCTTGCGAGTGAATCAGAAGCGACACAGAAGCTGTACGGACTCGACAACCCCAAGTGCGCTCACTTCTCGAAGCAGTGTTTGACGGCTCGACGGCTCGTCGAACGGGGCGTTCGCTTTGTGCAGATTTACTCCGGCGGAATGGAGAACGAACGGAGTTGGGACGGTCACGCGAATATCGCAGGCAACCATACCGGCTTTGCCGCGGAAACAGATCAGCCGATCGCAGCATTGCTGACGGACTTGGCCGAGCGTGGAATGCTCGACGAAACCCTGGTCGTCTGGGGGGGTGAATTTGGTCGCCTGCCGCTCGTACAGAAGGGTGGAACCGGTCGAGACCACAATCCGCACGCCTTTACCACCTGGTTCGCCGGGGGAGGCGTTAAAGGGGGAACCCTGTTCGGTGAAACGGATGAGATCGGCTACAAAGCACTCATCGACCGGGTCAGTATCAACGACCTGCACGCGACGATTCTTCACCAGTTAGGTCTTCACCATGAGCGGTTAACGTATCGGTACAACGGCCGTGATTTCCGCTTGACTGATGTCAGTGGACGCGTCGTGACAGAGATCCTGCAGAACGCATGAGCGTGGCGGTACCCTGAAGTGGCGACGTATCATCCGAACCAGTCGATCTGACTCGAGACGGCATCATTGTTTCCTGGACCGGCAACGGCCGTCCGTAACAATTGAATGGCAATTAAATCTGGCCGGGCAATGTCTGTAAGAAAGTCCTTGAGGGTCTCAGGCACTTCAGAAACTGCAATCAGGGAGTCTGCGTCGTATCCGGATAAGTCAGCTCGTTACGAACTTTCCGGACGCCGGGTTCCTGACGAGCAATGATTTCCGCCACCTTCGCCCGTTCGGCGGAAGCAACTTGACCGCGGAGGACCACTTCCCCTTCGGGGCTGACACTCAGTTTGACATTGCTGGATTTCAACGATGTCATTTTGTTGAGCTTTGTTTCAAGCTTTGTCGAAACAGTGGGCAAGTGAGCGGGGGTATGCTCGAAGGCGACTTTCTGACGTGGCCGGATCGGCGGAGCCTGCCTCTGTGCGCCGCCGAAGCCAACGCCCATACCTCCCTGCTGCTGCTGATTATTGAACATCCCGCCATTCGGGTTACCGCGGTTGCCACCACCGCGACGATTGCCACCCATATTCTGATTCATCATTCCGTTCTGGCCCTGCCCCTGAACGTTGCGTCCCAGAAAGTTGTTCGGGTTAGTATTGACCCCCAGGAACCCTTGTCCCTGCTGGCCCATGGCATTCATGCCGTTGTTCATATTCCCCTGGCCGAACGCCCCCGCACCGCCGAAGCCCCCGCCGGCACCGCCCCCCGGACCTCCGCCAAGTCCGCCAGCACCACCGAGTCCCCCGCCGCCCATGCCACCGGCACTCATGCCCGAAGCACCAAGTCCCCCTCCGCCGAGGCCGCCGCCAGCACCGCCACCGCCAAATCCTCCCCCCCCCGCGCCACCACCCCGGCCTCCTCCGAAACCACCCCCTCCGCTACCACCGCCGCCGAACTGCGCGTGCGATGGGAGAGGGCTAATCAGA
>NZ_DASWWZ010000272.1:0-22123 GCF_036405755.1 Schlesneria sp. | reverse complement strand
CATCAGTCCGTTCCAGTTGATCGTCCGCGTCAGGAAATCGCGAGTCGTCCCTGTCTCAGGTGAGACCAGCGCAAGATTGAGCCCTGCTAGGCGATTGAAGATCGTACTTTTGCCCGCGTTCGGCAGACCGGCCAGCACAACTTGCTTCCGAACACGCGACTGCATTCGGTCGGACGTCTGCTGCAGCAGCGCATCGACAACAGCACGGGCTCCAAGCAACCGGCGAGCGACCTCCTCACGGCTAACAAACTCAATATCCTCTTCGATGAAGTCGAGTCCCGCCTCCAGGTCGGCAAGCAATTCCAGCAGTTGACCACGTAGCTCGGCCAGTTGACCGGAGACACCCCCGGCAAGCTGCGACAGCGCCGTTTGCAGCTCAACCTGATCCTGAGCGTCAATCACTCCCAGCACAGCCTCTGCCTGGATGAGATCCAGTTTCCCGGCCAGGAACGCACGCAAGGTAAATTCCCCAGGTCGCGCCGGCCGCACACCCCGCCGGTAGATTTCACTCAGGACCGCTTCGATCAGGCAAGGCGAGCCGGGGAGGTGAAGTTCGATGAGTGGTTGTCCGGTGTAGCTCTGCCGATTGGGCCAGTACAGGGCTTGGACGGGAACCGCAACTTCACGCGTATCGCCACGAAACCGGATCGTCCCCGGATGCATCACAGCCGTTCGAGCAACGTTCCAAACGTCTGCGGCGACCGGTTCAAAGAGCCCGACGACGAAGCTCGCGACCTCGCGGCCGGAAATACGTATGATCCCGCGAGCGGCCCCCCCTGGTGGAGAAGCGATGGCCGCGATTGGGGTATCGACCGAGAAGTCGACCACGTGGCCTGCCGAACGCTCAGCAGGCAAAGCCGCGTCCACCCCGGTTGGCTGATTGACCAGAAGATCAATCGTCATGTCCCTCTCCCGAATCGTCCTGTTCTGACCTGCCGAACGACTCGCGAGCAGACCTGTGCACTTCACGTCATCGGAACCGGACAATGTCGCGGCTCAGTCTGCACTGGCAAACTGCCGCCATCGGCCGGTCCGTCAGACAGTAGGATTACTTCTTCTTTTTCTTCTTGTCGTCACGCCGTACGCCGTTGCCGAGCTGCCGCGTAGCCGAGTGCTGGTTGTCTGCCGACTGCTGCAACCGTTCCCAGAAGCTCCCCAGAGCTGTTGGCTTGGCGGGTTCGCTGTCGTTTTTTGTCGCTGCTGGCTTACCGATGACACCCGTTTTCACGGTCGAAGCGGTCGATCCGTCCGTCAGTGCGACGGCGGAAGCCTCTGCCGACGCGGATTTTCGTTTCAATCGTTCGAAGACCCAGCGTTCTGTCATTGACCAGATATTGGTCGCGATAAAGTACAGACAGAGTCCCGAGGGAACACGGAAGAACATGGCCCCCATGAAGATCATCATGAAGCTCATCATCTTCTGCTGTTGAGCCTGCTCCTCATTGGTCGGCTCCGGCATCGTCAGCTTTTGATGAATGAACATCAACCCCGTCGATATACAGGGCAGCAGGTTGAAATGGGTCCAGCCGAGCCAGGGGACGACGAACGGCAGCTTGAACAGCGCATCGGGCGATGCCAGGTTCTCGAACCACAGGAATGGTTCCATGCGAAGTTCGATCGAACTGCCAATCGCCCGGTAGAGCGCGATGAAAATCGGAAGTTGCAGCAGAACGGGCAAGCAGCCACTGAACATCAGGCCGAGCTGTTCTTTGCTCAATTCCTGAGCGGCCCGCATGTACTCGTCAGTCCCCTTGCCGTACTTCTGCTCCAGCTCCTTCTGCTTTTCCATCAGCTTTGGCTGCAGTTCTTTCATCTTGGCTGCGTTTGCCGCCTGATGTTTCGAGATCGGCAGCAGAGCTGTTCGGACCAGCGCCGTGAGGCAAATGATCGCAATCCCGTAACTCAGGCCCAGACTGTGGAACATGTTCAACAGCCAGACCATGCCACGGCAGATCGTATCGAACCATCCGTAGTCCATCACGGCGAGAGCGGGAATCTGTGCGACCAGTTCCTTCTTCTTCGGCCCGGCGAACATGCTGTATTCGTGCGTGAATTCGTCTTTCGCCGGGACATTGATCGTCGGAGACGACAGCGTAACAGAGACATCGCTGTGTTCGATTTTGGCAGGATTTTCATTGGTCACGACCGCCCGGGTCGACTCGACCTGATCCTGACCGGGAATCACAAGGGCTGCAAAGTAAAGAACATCGACGCCGATGTACTTAACCTTACGCTTCCAGACTTCGGTCTTGTCGGCCCGTGCTTTCTTCACTGCTTCCGAGGCTGAAAGCTTATTCTCGTCGAGGGTAACGCCGTCGTCCCGCAAAAAGCCCATTCGGACATCGCGGTATTTGTACGAGTTATCGGCATCTTCCAGCGGGACTCCCACCGGCCCCTGCAACGTATAGTTGAAGGGAAGTTCCTGATCAGTCAGGTTCTTGACGGTGACCTTCAGCTTCAGTTCATACCCTTCGAGCAGTGTCTGACGAATATCTCGCTGCTTCAGTTCTTCGTGAGTCAACTGCTTCAGCTCGAAGCGTTTCAACAGTTCCCATCGTCCATCAGGTGACGTGTACCGGAACGTTGCCGTACGGTCTTTTTCCTGAGGATCTGCTGGTTCGACGATTTCCCAGGGGATTTCATCGAGCGACGTCGAGGCCAGCACCTGATCGATCTGGGGAGACCGAAGACCGAACGTCCGCTGGTAAGTTTTTCGACTGGATCGCAGTTCTGCATCGTCGCTGCCGACAACACGGACGCGGTCACCACGGCGCCCGAATGCTGGGAAACGCTCCTTATCCGTCAGCTCGATATATTCCACGGATGCCCCGCGACTATCGAGATTGGCTGCCAGGAAGAATTCATCGATCTGTGCGTTGAGCTTGCTGTCGGGGTTTTTGTCGGGATCGGGAGGGCCGACATAGAGATTCACGGCGGGGTGCGCAGGAAGCTGAGGTTCTGGGGCGGCCGCGGGTTTAACCTGTGGTTCAGCGACTTCGACATTGGCGGGTTTCAGCCCGTCGGCAACAGCATCGCCACGACTTGCATCCGAGCTGTCTGCGGGTGTGTCGTCGAGATTAACAACCTGTTTGGGGGGTTTGGCGAACTCGGGGAAGAGGACGGGGACGGCGAAATTGATCCACGCCATCCAGATCGCCATCGACATCACAAAAAACAAAAAAAACCGCCGCTGTTCCATTCCGGATACCAATTTCCCAAGAAGTCTAGCCTGACAGCGCAAGGCCATTCAGGCGGGGTTTCAAACATTCAAGAAGGACCTGGGGAAATTTTCCCATGACCAGATCGATCAAACTTGAACGCAAGAATTCACGTCGCGGTTCACACACTAACTCTCAGCGTCCGTCAGCAAGACGCTCTCCCAGAAAATTGTCGAGATCAGGAATGTCAAAGATCTTCTTCGCCGTCTTGTTGAAGTCGTATTCGACTCGCTTGAAGAAGATCTTGTTTCCATCCAGAACGACGTAGGACGACCGATTGTCGCCGTTTCTCGGCTGGCCGACCGAACCGACGTTAACCAGCGCTTTTTTCTCGCCCAGCTCGTACTGGAAATCGATCTCTTCGGGGGCGAGAAAATTCAGGTCTTCGGTGAATACGCCCGGGATGTGCGTATGGCCCTGAAAACAATGACGCTCAACCAGTGAGAAAATGCGATCCATTTTCCGCTGGTTGTAAATGTCTTCTGGAAAGACATATTCGTTGAGAGGATTTCGAGCAGACCCGTGGACGAATAACAGGTTCGGTTCACGGATCACCCGCGGAAGCTCGCCGAGAAAATCCCATCGCTTGTCGGCCTGTGGACCAGAACCATTTTCCAGCGTCTTTCGCGTCCAGAAAACGGCCCGTTCCGCACTGGCGTTAAATCCTTCCGGATCAAACAGCGCTGCCTGATCATGATTTCCCAACAGACACTGCTTCGCAGAAGCCATGATCCGATCAATGCATTCGCACGGATTCGGTCCATAGCCAATGATATCCCCCAGGCAATAAATATCGGAGATATTTTGCTGGCGAATGTCGGCCAGTACGGCCTCAAGCGCTTCGAGATTCGCGTGGATATCGCTGATGATGGCGCGCAACACAATTTCCTTGCCGGACGGCTCGGGGCAAAAACGTCTCCCTCTCAATTCCTGATTGGTGATCATAAAACTGAGGGACGTTCGCGGCAAGCATTGAGGCCAACAAACAATCAGCTCAGCCACCACCAGGCGAGCCAGCAGAGTAGCGGAAACAGGAAGAACACGATCAGCAACCCGATGACATTGGACCGCGTACTATCGGGCCAGCGTGCCATGAATCCCCTTTTCACCGACTGAATTCTGATATCCGATCCCACCTGGATCGGCTCATGCGGCCATTTCACAGAATCAGAATCGCACCCCGAATCGCAGCATCAGACCATTGTTCACGTTAAAATCGGGCGTGGAATTAAGAAAAGTATTTTGTCGACCGAAGACGAGCCCCACCTCAAAATACTTGTCGTACCATTGGTGGTCGCTGCGAAGACCCATTCCGACTCTCCAGTCGGCGAGCTGAATCTGATCGCGGTTTCCGTTCTGCTGAATCTGGTACGATTCGACGTGGTACTCTCCCTGAGCATAGAGCCAGTGAGATCCATTGCCGAAATTCCCCAGAAAATAGCTGATGCGGGATTTCGGAAATAACATCCGCAACTCCAGACGTTCGTTCGGATTCCAGACGGCCCCGGCGTAGGGGATAATGATATCGTTAACGCGGTCCCAGTACTGGACACCCAACACCCACATCCATTGGGGCGAAGTTCGATAGAGCATTGCACCATAGGCATCCAGATTGAATGCCTCACGTCCTATTGAACCGTCAAAGTCGGTGTTAATCGACGGATTGAAATCAAGCTGTGCCGTCCACCCGCCGACTGTCGGCGAATTCAACAGGAAATCCCACCCGAACCGGTAGACCGAACCGGGAAGATCCGGATAGTTCGGTCCGTCCCACAAGCGAACCCCTGCCTGAGCCGTGTTCGTGAAAATCCATTCGGGGGTCAGCATTGCAGTGTACTTCAGCGCAGCATCATAAGCTTGTACTGAGAAATAACCGTCTGCCGGCCCTGATGTCCCCGCAGGAGCGAGATAGTAGCCGTCAAACATGGGAGTGAAACCGAATCGCTCGGGCTGAGGACCGTTCACCCCGGAAAGGACCGGCTGCCCCGGGTCATTCACATAGGGCAGGACCGGATCCGGCCCCGCCTGCAGTGCAAACGGGTCGTAGGGCTGGTACGGAGCAGCCAGAGGTGGCGTTGACGGAGGCGAATCATACGTCCCGCCATACGACTGACCTCTGACGACCGGGCGTTTTTGAGAGGGTTCACGCAGCCAGCCCGGATGCTGAATGGGCGCAGTAATGGCGGGGTCTTCTTCGCGGAAAACCACGGCCAAGCCACGATCCCGCTCTGAAACACCGGTTGCCTGTGCGGGCAAACCGCTGATCAGCATCGCAAACAGGCTCAGAAGAACGTTGCTCACCACACCGGCCTCATAAATGAACGTGGTACGGGGCGCACCGGCGACCCATCTGGTCCGGCAGGTTTTTCCAGAAAACACTTTCCTCGTCAACATCAACTCCGGCAGAAAGTGCCACTGTGCCACCGGGATCCGGGCCTCGACTTGCCGAGGCCTCTTTGCAGCATGGACTTCTCCGCATGTCATTTGGCCACCGTCGCAAGCAGAGAACTTCGGCATGACAGGAAAATCCGGATTGTGCTCTTTTGGCTTCCCGCAGAACATGAGACACACCACCGCCTGGACGTGCGGCATCGACTGGGCTCACAAAGGAGTAGAAAGAGTGATTCGCCACCCAAATTCCCAACGGGGATCCGTGGTCCTGCTGCTCATCTTCCTGGCTCGTGCAGTTTTTCTGACTGCCACGTCAGCGGCAGAGGAAGTCACTGCGGACTCATCGGGCCTGTCGAAGATCAATATCGAAGACCTGCGCAAGCATGTCATCACCTTGGCGGGGGACGCACTCGAAGGCCGTGAAGCAGGTTCACGCGGCGGTAAAGCGACGGTCGCTTACCTGCGAACGGCTCTCAAAACGATTCGGGCCCGTACCGCAGTGCCACCCGAACGCGTCCAGGAATTTGGCGGGGACTACCAGAATCTACTCGTTCTGCTGCCGGGATCAGATGAAAAATTGAAGCATCAGGTCGTCGTGGTGGGTGCTCATCACGATCACGTGGGATACGGAAAGGCCTCCAACAGCCAAGGACCGCTTGGCTACGTGCATAACGGTGCAGACGATAACGCCAGCGGCACCGCGGCGGTACTTGAGCTGATCGAAGCGTTTTCCTCCCTGGAACAGCGTCCCGCGTGCAGCATTCTGTTCGCGTTCTGGGATGCCGAAGAAGTCGGCCTGCTCGGATCCAAGCATTGGGTCGCCAACCCCACAATCCCACTTCAACAACTTCGGTTCGTGCTGAATCTCGACATGCTGGGACGACTGAGAAATGGCAAGGTCATCACCGTCGGATGGCGTTCCGCTGCAGGCCTCAGACCGTTCCTGGCCACTCATAACACCAACAATTTCCTGTTACTGGCTTACCAGCCGAAAGTCATCGCGGATAGTGACCACTACCCGTTCTATTCCGCCGGTATCCCCGCAATCCACCTGGACACGGATAAACACGATGACTACCACCGCCCGACAGACGATCCCGATCGCATCAACTGGGACGGCCTTCAATTCATGACAGAGTATGCCTACCGACTCGTCTCCGATGCGGCGAACCGGCCAGAGTTTCCTCGCTTCCGTCGTGACGCCCTCACCGAACCACCGCCCGAGTGGATGGTACAACGTGAAATGACACCTCCGCCGGTGCGATTGGGAGTCACCTGGGAAGAACGTCGTATCAAGCAAAACCTGATGACCATCGCGCAGGTCAACGCGGGCTCCCCCGCGGCGAATGCCGGGTTGCTTCCCGGAGACCGTCTCGTGCAATTCGGGGCCTGGCAGCAAAACAGCACATTCGACGAATTAAAATCCACGATCCTGGCGGCGAGGAACCCTGTCGCAATCCGCATCGAACGCCCTGGACTCGGATCCCCCCTCGAATTGACAGCAAACCTGGCCGGCTCACCGATTCGACTCGGCGCGGGCTGGCGCGATGATCCGGCCCTCCCTGACACCGTCGTCATTGTCCAGGTCATCGCCGACTCGCCCGCCGCCCGAGCCGGTATCGCGGTGGGTGATGTGATCCTCAGTTTCGGCGGGCGTCCCTTGAATTCAGCTGAAGAAATGAAGCAACGGGTCACTACCGAACCCGGCCCGTTTCAATTCCGTATCGAGCGTGAAGGGCGGATCCACGATCTCAGCGTTAACGTGACGGACGAACGGCAGCCCCCTGCTGCCGATGGGACCAATCCATAGGCCCGCGCATCCCCGCCGTCCAGTCGTTCAGCAATTGGCATCCGATGTCGGGTCATACATTTGAAAGCAAGAGATAACCCGATCACAATCACCACGCGGTCCCCGAGAATTATCGTCGCTCCGTGGTAGAACTCATGTGCAACGTCCATTCGTGACGTCAACCTGGGATCAAATGGTTCCTTCGTGTTCGTTATTCATTGAAACTTCACGCACCGTATCGTGGGAGTGACTATAAGGGAGTTCGCCGAATGTCGGCAGACCGCTCCAGAGCCCTGTTATAAATGAGGTTTTCAATCCATGAGATGTATCGTCTGCGGCCTGGCAATAAGTGGATGGCTGCTGAGTTCGATGGGCTGCGGAACATCAGCGATTGCCGTAGGTAGCGTGGGCGAGCCGGAGGCTCAAACCCCGATCAAAGTTGCTGACGCCGAGGCTTACAAGCCCACCCCGCTTCCGGATCGCGTGATCCTCTCGTGGACGGGTGATCCCTCACGGACGCAAGCGGTGACCTGGCGGACAGACACCACGGTTAAACAGGGGCTGGCGGAGATCGCGGTCGCGGGTGACAACGGAGTCTTTTCTCGCAGCGCGCGGCAATTGACAGCGAAGACAACGCCCCTGCAATCCAATCTTTCAAATGCGCACTACCACACGGTGGAGTTCAACGCACTGACGCCCAAAACGAAATACGCTTACCGGGTGGGCGATGGGCTGAACTGGACTGAGTGGTATCATTTCGAAACGGCCAGTGATCAGGCCGAGCCGTTCACCTTTATCTACTTCGGTGACGCGCAGACAGAGGTCAAATCGCTCTGGTCCCGCGTCATTCGTGAAGCATTTACGGATGCTCCCAAAGCCCGTTTTCTGCTGCACGCTGGTGACTTGATCAATCGAGCCAACAGCGATGCCGAATGGGGCGAATGGCATTTGGCCGGGGGATGGATGAACGCCATGATCCCCAACGTGACGACCCCGGGTAACCATGAATACGAACGGGTTGGGCCTGAAAAAATCCCTCATCTGTCAAACCACTGGAAGCCCCAGTTTGCACTGCCAGAGAACGGCCCTGCGAACCTGATCGAGACTGTGTACTACGTCGACTTCCAGGGGACACGGATTATCTCTCTCAACTCGAACGAAAAGATTGCAGCGCAAAATCCGTGGCTGGAAAGCGTGCTGGCGTCACGAGATTCCTCCATCCGTTGGACGATCGTGACCATGCATCATCCGATCTACTCCAGCGCCAAGAACCGCGACAATCTGGAAATCCGCGACAACTGGCAACCCATTTTCGACAAGTACAAAGTCGACCTGGTCCTGCAAGGACACGACCATACTTACGCCCGATCAGGACTCGTAAACAGCACGACGGGCGTCACGGCTCAGGGGGAACAGGGGACGGTGTACGTCGTCTCCGTCAGCGGCCCCAAGCTGTATGACATTGGCAAGCCGATCCGCCCTGAATTCCAGCGGGTTGCCGAAGACACGCAACTCTTTCAAATCATCACCGTCGATGGAAATGAACTGCGCTATCAGGCTCGTACCGCAACGGGTCAACCGTATGACGGATTTACCCTCGTCAAAAAGCCGGGTGAGGCGAATCAGTTAATCGAACAAGTGCCTCCGACGCCCGCCCGTTTGCGGGCACCAAAGTAAATCGCGTCCCGTCTGCGGTCCGCCCGGGCCGCACACCTGCCGTCGATGTTTCCGACAAACCCGAAAATCAGTGACCCGTAACGAAACCACCGGTCAGCGATCACATCGCCGACCGGTGGTTTTTCGTTTCTCGAGCAGAGACACTGCCCTGGCAAGGAGACTCTTCCCTGGTCTTCGTCTGCCCCTCAAATGGTGGGCTCGTTATGCGTTCCAGCCGGAATTGTCTCGCACCTTGATCATGGTCGCGAGGATGGTGTTCCAGGTCTTGGGGTCTTCCAGCGTGCTGTTCGGGAACATGCAACCGTCCCAGCAGATGTGCTGAATGCCGCGATCGGTTGCCCCCTTGAGCCAGTAGGCCGCCGTCTTGACAATATCCAATTTCCCCTTCGGATCATCGGCCAGACAGTGACGTCCGGTCTTATCGTGTGTTCCGGTGCCGTGAACGGTTCCATCGTTCTGGGCCACGTGGAAATCAATCGTCCAGGGCCGCAGAGCATCCGTCATTTGGGTGTAGGCGGCGTCGAATTCCGCCTGGGAGTATCCTTCCTTAAGCAGAGCATGCTCGGGGGCGTTGTAACCCATCAGGTACAGGTACGTATGCGCCTGATCCGCCTGGAATCCGACGGTGCCTGGCATGTCGGTCTGTTCGAGCAGATCGACCATATTCTTCCAGGAGTGCATCCCGGCCCAGCAGATTTCCCCTTCAGCGGCGAGGCGTTCACCGTGCGCTGCGGCAACGACCCCGGCTTCCCGGAACGTCGAGGCGATCTTTTTCGTGTTTGCAACAGGGTCTTCGAGCCAGTGGGCCGGACCTGTCGCTGCGTCGATGCGGATGACTCCGTACTTCCGGACGCCATGCTCATTGAAGATCTGAGCAATCCGACACGCCTTCTTCACTGCCAGAACAAACTTCGCTCGCTGCTCTGGCGTACCCATGGCGCTGTCGCCGACGGTCCCGGGCCAGACGGGAGCCACCAGCGATCCAACGGCAAGCCCCTTGGCGGCGATCTTGTCAGCGATCTTTTTGACGTCGTCTTCACTCAGATCGATATTGATATGCGGATCAAACAGGAACAGATCGACACCATCAAACTTCTGGCCGTTAACATTGGCCTGCGTCGTCAGTTCGAGCATGCGATCGAGTGCGATGAAGGGTTCGGCCCCCGGGGAACCTTTTCCGACGAGACCGGGCCACATGGCATTGTGAAGTCTTGGAAACGAGTTGCTCATGAATGTTCCTTCGAGGTCGCAGAGTCCTGTAACGTAAATCTGGAAGCACAATTACCGGCGCTGATAGTCACCCACATTGGGTGCATCAGGCTGCGCATCAGGGCCAAAATAGCGGAGTGAAACCAGAGGTTCCGATCCCGTATTTTCAATGGTGACACCCTCTGTAGCGGCCTTGGCCGTGACAAACACCTCATCATCGGTCAACTGACCGAACCGGATCATGGCGGGTGTCTGCAACCGCAATCCGTTAATCTTTCCTTCGCCCTGAACCGTAATCCAACCGTAAGCTCCGCCGTCTTTCAGTGTCAATTTTGCGCCTGGAATCACGGTCAACTCTTTCGCAGTGAAGAGTTGCTCACCATTCACCTTCCCGTAGACGATCCAGCGATCGACGTAGCCTTCTCGCTCAGTATCGGCAACAGGGATTGGTTCCAGATAGTTGCTGTCTTTGAAATGGGGATCGACATTCTTTTCCCAGTCAAGCGCGTCGACGATGTACTCAAGGTCGTCATGCTTGTCCTTCGGAAAATCCCTCGTCAGCAGCGAACGAGGGACGGCGCGGCCTTCAACCATTGACTGGTACATCCCGAAGACGTCACTTCCCCACTGGGGTTCGTAGGTGAGCAGGCTGCCGGGCGCATGCAGAACACGGGGTGGAATCAACCAGCCGGTACCCGGTTTCAGCCGGTAGGCCTTGGACAGATCGAGGATCCCGTTGTCGCCATCATTCCAGCGGGCGAGGCAATCGATCACATCCTGCTTGGTCGTCCCCGGTTCCAACCCCATGAAGGTGTACGGGAAATTGTTCACTGTCGAATTGAGCTGAGGCGGGTAGTAATACGATTCGGGCTTCCCTTCCTGCCCCACCAGTTGCGCACGCTCGGTATCGAGGTGCATGTGGTGCGGAATAGGACCCATGTTGTCGAAGAACTTGGAATAGACGGGCCATCGCTGGTACTTATTCCAGATGTGATCGCCAACAACTTCCGCTCCGAGTTCGGCAATGACATCCTTCAATGTGAACTTCTGACCTGCGTGCACGCAGTAAGACAGCCCTTCGTCGGGTGGTGCCCCTTCATTGGTCGTCGGCGTGGTCGAACTGAACCATCGTTCGTCGATGCCCCCCCGATGCGTCCCCAGCGCGTAGTAATCTGCCGGGTGCAATTTCAGACGGCGTCCGGGTTGAAGAAAGACCCGGGGGACCCAGTTCGGGGCCAATCGCAAGACCCCCTTGCCCTCGGTCAAAGCAGCGGACGCCAGTTGTTTCACGTTGGCCATGGTCAAAGGACTCTGCTGAAAGCGGTCGCGTCGTAAAAATCGATAGCCGAAACACTCAGTCCGTCGGAGCGGGGAAGGAGGACGGGGAGCGAGATTTTTGAGGTTTGTCACCTGAAATGCAATCGTCACGCGCTGCCGCGGATTGCGGGGCACGAAAATAGGCGGAATTCACTTCACGATGTGATGCGAACTTGATCTGGGATCACAGTAAATTTTCGCATCTATTCTTGTTACTGGGCTTCATTCGGCCATAATGTAACCTAACTTCAATACGAGGATCGGATGCCTCTCCCCGCAGGCAGGAAGGCCTCACAACTCTTTTCTGAAAGTGATTTCGGATGCCAAAATTCTCTTTCCTTTCCACCGCCTGCGTCGCGGCGGCATTCGTTGGCGCGGGACTTTCCAATACGGCTTCCGCCCAGTGGGGAACCGTAAAGGGCCAAGTTCTGCTCGACGGTGAACCTCCCGCCAAAACCCAGAAGGTGTTGGTCGTTAAAGGGGATGCCCAGGCGAAAGACGCAGCCGTCTGCGCGGCTCAGGATGTTCCCAATGAGTCGCTCGTCGTGAACCCGACGTCCAAGGGAATCGCGAATGTGGTGGTCTACCTTCAGAAGAAGCCCGCCAAGATTGCTCCCTCGGTTGCCAAAAGCGAAAAGTCACAAGTGACCTTCGACCAGGCCGGCTGCCGGTTCCTGCCACACGTTCTGCTGGTCCGAACAGACCAGACCGTCCTGGTGCTCTCCGACGACGAAGCCGCTCACAACACCCACACCTACCCGATCAAGAATCGCCAGGACAATTTTGTCGTGGCACCGAAGGATCGGACCGGGGTCTCGGTCAAGCCTCTAACGGTTGCTGAACGATTGCCCGTGAAAGTCAAATGCGACATTCACCCCTGGATGGAAGCCTACTGGGTGATTGTGGACCATCCTTATGCAGCCATCACCGATGAAAACGGCGAATTCACGATTACCGACCTGCCCGTCGGCTCGCACGAATTCATCGTCTGGCAAGAGACGGCCGGTTACCTGGAAAAGAAATACGTCGTCAACGTGAAAGAAGGGGAAAACGTCCAGAAGCCCTTAAAGGTTTCTGCAAAGATGTTTGACAAGTAATCAGACTGATCTCGTCAGGCAGGTTTGACCAGACATTCCTAAAAAAGCCCGGCAGGGATTCAATCCTCGCCGGGCTTTGTCGTCGACTGGGGTAGCAGCAATGTCCGATTTGCGACCGCTATTGAAGTCGGGTGATGCGATATCCCGGGTGGTCAGGAGTGAACAATTCATCCAGCAGGCGAACCCCTAATCCCGGCCGAGTCGGCAGCGCGATGTGTCCCTTCACCACCGTCGGTGGTTCATCGATCATCATGGGATACAGCGTCTTAATATGAGCCCGAACAGTTTCCTGATAGGTCACGTTCGCACAGGACGCCGTCACATGCAGCCCTGCAAACAGTGTCAGAGGGCCGGTGCAGTCGTGCATTAAGGCGGGAATATTAAACGCCTGAGCGAGCTCGGCCGCTCTGCGTGTCTCACTGATCCCCCCGACCCAGGTCGGATCGATCATCGCGTAGTCGGCAGCGCGTCTTTGCAGAATCAACCGATACTCTTCACGGCTGACCAGCATTTCACTGACGGCAATGGGAACTCCTGCACGGTCCCGGAAGTCCGCGATCGTATCGACGCAGTCTGGGCGAATGACATCTTCCAGCCAAAGTGGCTTCAGCTCACGCATCGCCTCGGCAATCCGCAGGGCGGCCGGAAGAGTGAAGAACCCATGCCCATCGAGCATGACTTCCATCTTCAGTCCTACCCGCTCACGGATAGCGCGGAATGGCTGCAGACCCTCTTCGAGATCGGTCCAGCTGACGCGATGGCCGCCCGTATTTTTGTAGATGCGGTCCAGCGACCACAGCTTCATGGCGGTGTAGCCTTCGGCCAGCAGTTCTTCAGCCAGATCGCCGGGTTGATGGACGCTGTTGTAGTTATCCTCGAGTGGACCAGGTCGGCCAAGATCACCATGACCGGGCCAGCCTGATGAGGGGGGCTCTGACGGACCTTCGGACGAGTACGGCCGGCGTCCGTACGAAGGACCACCACAACTGTTGTAAACCGGAATGGCATCCCGGACAGGACCGCCTAGCAGCTTCCAGATCGGCTTCTGCGTCAGTTGGCCAAGGATATCCCAAAGCGCCAGGTCGATCGCACTGATCGCCCGCAGCTCACAGCCACGAACTCCGAACGCAGTCCCCCGTTCGTACAGAAATCGCCAGTGGCTTTCGATCGCTGTCGCATCCGCCCCCAGCAGTCGCCGTGACATCCAGTCATGCAGTGTCGCCGCAACCGCTTGAGGGACGTAATACGTTTCGCCGTGTCCAATCAGCGGTTCTCCACCGACGGTTCCCCCGTCCGTGTGCAGCCGCAACATCAGCAGTCCCCCCATGATATCGTGGGGAATCAGAGTCTCGATCGCGGTAATGCGCGGCCCCCCCCGGAAAGCATGTTCCTGAGTGGGACTGGAAGCCCGAAAAGTCTGGTCAACGTTGGATGTCAAGGGAGTATTAACCTCTGGGTAAACCGCCGGATGGTAGTCCCGTCAAACAGATCGGGGACAACGCAACTATGGCGAAACAGCAGAAAAATTTGAACTCAACGCAGGTCCCCTCACATCGTGCCAGGAGTTGCCGCGCGGTGCCTCGGGAACAAGAAACCGATGCCAGGTTCTGGTGATACCAACCCGTCCCACCCGCGGAGTGGGCTGTCGAATTCCAGCGTCGATTACTCGCTCGTCGATGACCGGGGTTTGGGAACTTCAACTTGAATTTCGTTCCCCACAACTTTGATGGCGTAGCACTCGGTCCTGATTTTCGACTTGGGACTGTCCATCCAGGTCCCGTCTTTGACGCTGAATTTCCAGGCGTGCCAGGGGCAGATCACGTCGCAGCCTTCCAGATACCCGGCTGCCAGTGAAGCCCCCATGTGGGGGCAGGAATCATTGATCGCGAAAAATTCCCCACCGCGCCGAAAGACCGCCACCAGAGTTCCATTCAGCGGAAATGCTCGACCTTCTCCCTCTGGAATCGCGTCGGTTGTGCAGACGGTTTGAAATTCCAAATTCGCATCAGTCATCGTCGAATTGCCTTGTAGAGTATTCGTTGTCACAATTTTGAACTCATTTGATCCGTTGCACTCGTTCCAGCGTAGTATCCTCGGTCAGGGAAATCGATCCAGACATCAGGTCATGGTCCCCGATCGAAACGGCTGAAACGAAAAGCCCCGGATGAATGGGGACCGCCGTTAATATTCGTCCGCCTTGGTTCCCGCAAAAGATTTCAGCAATGTAAACCCGCTGGATGCGATGATGTTCCTGCTCAGGGGGACTAACGCGCACGTTGACTGTGAAGCAATATCCTTCCACGGAGCTTCGACGATGAATTCGAGTGAAGTGTGGTACTACGCTGACGGCCAGCAGTCGGTCGGTCCAATGTCACTGGCCGAACTGAAAGCGGCATTACCGAAGCTCGATGGAAAAGAAACTCTTGTGTTCGGTCCGGGCCTCGTCCAGTGGACCGAGGCCAAGCATGTCGACGAGATCATGGAAGAGGTGAGTCCCCCGACCCCGCCACCGCTGCGCCAATCGTCCCGACGATCCGATGAGATTGATTACGAAATCTTCGGCGAAGAGATGCAGTACGTCGTCGTGGAACTGGACCCCGGCGAAATGGTCATGGCCGAAGCGGGCGCAATGATGTTCATGACCAGCGAGATCAAAATGGAGACTCGCTTCGGCGATCCCTCGAAACAAGACAACTCGCTGCTGGGCAAACTCATGACGGCTGGCAAGCGGGTAATGACAGGCGAATCCCTGTTTATTACAACGTTTACTCAGACGGGCAAAGGCAAAGGTCAAGTTGCGTTTGCCTCACCCTACCCCGGAAAGATCCTGGCGGTCGACCTCACACAGATCGGTGGAGAACTGATCTGTCAGAAGGATTCCTTCGTTTGTGCAGCGCGAGGAATCGAATTGGGGATCGCCTTCCAGAAGAAAATCGGTGTGGGGTTGTTCGGCGGCGAAGGCTTCGTCATGCAGAAGCTGACAGGCGACGGCGTGGCCATGATTCATGCTGGTGGAACCCTGATGCGAAGGACTCTCAGGCCGGGCGAGGTCCTGAAACTCGACACGGGATGCCTTGTCGCCCTGCAGCCCTCCGTCAAGTACGACATTCAATTCGTCGGCGGTTTTAAGAATACTCTCTTTGGGGGCGAAGGATTGTTTCTGGCAACCGTGTCGGGGCCGGGAGAAGTCTGGCTGCAGTCCTTACCCTTCTCGCGTCTGGCAGGCCGGATGATGTCGGCGGGAATCGGGGCTTCTCGCAAAGATGAAGGGAGCGTCCTGGGGGGGATCGGCAGTATGCTGATGGGAGGAAATGAGTAGTCGGCTGACCCACAGCGCTGGCTGCTGACTACTGAACTATGATGGTACTGGGGTCAAATCGTGTGTACGCCATCACCAGCAATGGAACGATGGCCACGCACTGAATCAGCAGCGCTACGGCTGCAGAAATCCCCGCGATGGCCGGCGACTGAAAAGCGACCCCGCCCGGTATGGCTGCCAGCCCCATCAGCAGTAATGCCGCTGCCAGCATCAGCATCTTGAGCGCGATGAATACGATCTGTTTTCCTGAATTCTGGAAGTCACCGGGAGCCCCCTTCGACATTCGCGTCGGATAGACATAGAAGACCAGCTTATCGATTGCGAACAACAGGAAATTCATCGGAACCATGAGGAGAGCGCCACAGATCAGCCAGATCGCGACCGCCGGGAAGAAACAGCTTAACGTTCCGATAAACACAATCTGGACAGCCGAAACAAACAGGGGAAATCCCAGCAAGTCCCCGAGGACGATCGAAACAGATCGGATTGGTAGCGATTTCAGATAACCGACTCGCTCGATATCGTGCTGGAGAGTCAGGCAGATCAGGAAGCTGAGATAGGCCATCGCACCCACCCCGGCTGCCGGTGCCCCGAATTCTCGTGTCTGCGGTGAGTTCGAGGTTGCCATCAGGTAGACCAGCCCCGAAGCGAACAGGACCGCTCCTCCCAGAATCCACAACGTACTGGCGGACGACCGGATCGTCGTCGTCATCCGCTGCCAGAGAATGGGTCCGATCCCTGACCAAAACGGAAGCGGGGGAAGTCGGCGTCGTGCCACTTCGGAATTGGTCGGACTGAAGGCATCCCAGATCCCTTTGGATTGCAGCGCTTTCATTCGCTGCGTCATCTTCTCGCTGAATGCCATCGCCGCTTCAAGCGTCAGTCCATCCAATCGAAACACCAGGAACAACAAGGCCGTGTCAACCAGCAGAATGATTGCAGCGTTGAACAGAAACGACGGCCAGTCGTCCGCACGGAGCGCCCCGACAAAAACTTGAAATGGAACCAGTAGAGCGGATCCCGCAGGAGATTCTTTAAACATGGTGAGGAACGAAGCCAGATCCTCCGCGGCAGTCCCCGCAGTCTGCATGATGCCCATGAGTACCAGCGAGCCAATCACCAGCCCCAGTACCTGCCGCACGATCGTGTTGATTCTCGCCTTCAGTATTTGCCTGGTGAAGGCCACGTTGATCGTGAGCAATTGTACGAAGGATAACGTCATCACCAGTGCCGCCGCTCGCGGAAGGATCATTGATAGCCGGGGGGTTGAAACCAGGGCGAACATCACCGATATCGTGACCATTCCGAGATGGCTTTTCAGCAATGGATATGTCAGGAGCTGCTTTCGCGTGATCGGGGCCGGAAACAGGAATGCGACTTCGCTCGGGGTGTAGTAAACGGTTGATTCACCTGTCTGAAACAACAGGGCATAGCAGACATAGCCAAACAGACCGAGCGGCAGGAAATCATCCTGCAGTTGTCCAAAGACCTTCGCGAGCGGGGCGGATTGAGCACTAAATCTTGTGGCCAGGTAGAGCGAGCCGAGTCCGTAAAGAATCATCGCAAAGATGAACAGCGCCTGAAAGATCCCCCGGGGCGTTCGCAAGCTTTTGCGGAACTGGCGAAAGTTCCCCCGCCATTGGAATCGAATCAGCTTCCATAATGCGGGGTGAAACATCTTATCGCTTCCTGCGCAGTACAACCATTAATGACATCAACGCGAAACCGGAAATCTTCATCTGTTTAATCAAATGACCTCAGCCGGTCTTCGCAACGCCGAATGAAGTCTTTCTAAGGGGGAGTGATTGTTACCGATCGCCGCTCGGTGAACTCGAAAAAGATGTCTTCCAGCGAGGTGTTGTCACCTGCGGATTCAAGACGACTTTTCGCCTCTGCGATCGTCCCCTGAAACAAAGATTCGCCCCGATGGAGAATCAACAGATGGCTGCACAAGTCATCGATCAAATCCAGCAGGTGCGAGCTCACCATGATGGCTGCTCCATTCGCCGCCCGTTCCCGAATCGACGTTTTCAGAGTTCGGATTCCCCGTGGATCGAGCCCCGTCAGGGGTTCGTCAAAGATGATCGCCTTCGGCTGGTGCAGGTATCCACAGCAGATTGCGACCTTCTGCCGCATCCCGCGCGAAAGTTCCTGCGCGATCGTGTTTCTTTTTTCTGTCAGTTCGAATTGCTCAAGCAACCGTTCCGCCTCTTCCCGAAAATCGTTCATACGATAGACGGACGCGGTAAACTCGAGGTGTTCCCACACCGTCAGAACATCGAATAATTGAGGTTCATCCGGGATGAATGCGAGTTCTTTTTTTGCCGCCATCGGGTCCGCGACGACATCATGGCCGGCGACCATCAGGCGTCCTGCGGACGGATGGATGATCCCCGCCAGAGCCCGCATCGTGGTGGTTTTGCCCGCACCATTGGGACCGACGATCCCCAGAACAGAACCCGCCGCCACATCGAACGTCAATCCGCGAACGGCGATTGTATTGCCGTAAGACTTCTCATAGCCTTCTACTCGGATCATAGACTGCATTTCGTTGTTGGTGAGGAATGCTGCCCGAGAACGTCGGGTGACTGACTCTTGATTGGCCCACCGCGAATCTGGCGTGCTGGCAATTGTATGAGTTCGACGCCCAAATACCATTGTGCTCCCTACCCCTCCCGTCCAGATTCGAGCCGCGGGTCAGACGAATCGGCAGCGGCAAGGCTACCCGAAGTGAGACACGCCACGACCGTATTCTGACACAGTCCCGTTCTTTGTTTTGCCAAGTTCAGTCCTGCCCAACCCGGATCGTTTCAGTCATGTCTACGCCGAAAATTGTCCTTACAGAGTTAACCCGCGTTCAATTGGCGGAAAAACTCGCGGAACTCGGGATCGATTCCAGGGCGATCAAAGCTGTCTGGAATGGCGTCTACGTCCGAGGACTGACCGACTTTTCTGAGATGGACACACTCGCCCGAAAGACGCAGGCGAAACTGGCCGAACACTTCACCCTGGCCCGCCCGACGATCTCGCGGGAACTCATCTCGAGCGACGGGACCCGCAAATGGTTGCTCGAATGGACCGACGGACAACGGGTTGAGTCCGTCTTCATTCCGGAAACGGATCGGGGCGCTTTGTGCATTTCGTCCCAGATCGGCTGCACCTTATCGTGCAGTTTCTGTCATACCGGGACGATGAGACTCGCGCGGAACCTGACCGCGGCGGAAATCGTCGCGCAGGTCCTGAATGCTCGTGATCGTCTGCAGGAATGGGGACGCAAGCGAACCGAATGCCTCTGCACGAATCTCGTCCTGATGGGAATGGGCGAACCTCTTTTCAACTACGACCACGTCGCCCGGGCCCTGCGAATCATCATGGACGGAGATGGCATCGGGATTTCCCGTCGCCGTATCATGCTTTCGACGGCCGGCGTCGTGCCGATGATTGAACGCGTGGGTCGGGAACTCGGCGTCAACCTGGCGATTAGTTTGCATGCCGTCCGTGACGATCTGCGGAATGAACTTGTGCCATTAAACAAGAAATATCCAATCAGCGAACTTCTGCGTGCCTGTCGTGAGTACCCTGCAGCAAGCAATGCGCGACGAATCACGTTCGAGTATGTCATGCTCAGGGATCTCAATGACTCCGACGCGGATGCCCGCGAACTTGTTCATCTTTTGCAAGGGATTCACGCCAAGGTCAACTTGATTCCGTGGAACCCCTGGCCCGGCGCGGCTTACCAGACTTCTATACCTGAGCGGATCCAGTCCTTTGCCCGAATCATCGGCGAGGGGGGATTTTCGTCGGCCGTCCGAGCCACTCGGGGTGAAGACATCATGGCCGCCTGCGGACAACTGAAATCGGAGGCAGAAGACCTCCCGCACAGCCTGCTGCAACTGCAAAGATAGTCTCACGACACTTCGCACGACAGTTTTAATACCTTTTATTTCCCACCGGTTCAGTACCAACCGCGACACGTCAGGAGCTGGACATGGCCGAGAATCTCGGGTGTTTTCTCCGTCTCCTCAACAAGACGAGACCTCCTGCTCTGCATTGCAGAAGCACCTTCACATGATGAGTTGTGAATGCGACTGGCTTATAATAGTATTTATTCGTCAGCTTGGGTGAGCGGAGTGGGTGCACACCGCGTCCACAGCACCCGTCGATTATGCGCAAGTGTCGTAGCGATTCAGGGATCGGACTCATACGGGACCATCAGAGATGCCATACGAACGCGAGAAACGGCTTTACGACGAGCAGGGCTTTGTGATCGTGAGGCAACTGCTTCCCGAAGTGAAATTTGCTGAGTTACGCAAGAACATGGACCGATACATTCGCGACGTGGTCCCGTCCCTTCCCGACAGCGAAGCGTTCTATCAGGACCGGTCACGGCCGGAGACACTCAAGCAACTTCAGCGCATCGGTCGCGACGCTTACTTTCGCGAATTCATGCAAGACTCCCCCTTCAATGAACTCGCAGCAGCACTGGTCGGCGAAGATGTGGAAGCCGAAGAGCCGGAATGGTTCAATAAGCCCCCCGGCACCAACCACGTGACGCCGCCCCATCAGGATAACTACTACTTCTGCCTCGCACCGTCGAAAGTGGTCACAATCTGGATGGCACTCGATTCAGTCGATGCAGAAAACGGCTGCCTCCGGTATGTTTCAGGAACTCATCGCGAGGGATACCGCAATCACGCTCGATCCAAAATCCTGGGCTTTTCACAGGGCATCATCGACTACACCCCCGATGACTTCACGCGTGAAGTGGCCATTTGCCTGCAACCAGGCGATGTGGTGGCCCATCACGGGATGACCATTCATCGAGCTGACGCCAACATTTCCGCTGTGCGACATCGGCGATCGTTCGCCATGGTGTTCAAAGGGATCTCGTGCCGACGTGACGAAGACGCCTTTGCACGTTACGAAAAGTCAGCTCGCGCACAGCGCCAGGAAATGGGGCTGAAAAACTAGCACCCCCGTCCCCCGGTCTGTCCATGTTCGGATCCCCCCTATCTCGAAACGAGGCATTTCCCACCATGATCGACATGGGCCGATCGAGAACCGCGTCATCCATAGTTCACATGGTCCCGGCTGACCCAGGGCCTGTGTGGACAAAGGATTGTCGGATCGTGCTGGACGCTCCGCCAGATGAGGACACAAACCCCCGCCCCGAAGCAATCTGGCCGACTCATGCCATGAGAACAGGTCTCTCAGGTGTCGTGGCGCCGCGCGTGATCCGACTGTCTGGTGGCACTTACCGGATGTTCTACACGCAGATTCTTCCCCAACCGGGCCATCCGGGCGGCGCCAACGACTACGACCACTCCATCGCGCGAATCCTCAGTGCCCACTCAACCGATGGGGAAAGCTGGCAACCCGAACCCGGCGTTCGCCTGGGCCCCGTGGACGCAGGCAACGACATCCTGAGAGTCGTGTCGTCCGAAGTCGTGCCAACAGCCAATGCGAATACCTTGCGGATGTACTTTGAGTGCAGTGCCGGCTCCCAGTCCGACTCAAACTCCATCCGCAGCGCGCTCTCTACCGATGAAGGATTGACCTGGAGACTCGATGAGGGTGACCGCCTTGCGAAGCCGGGCTGTAATTACTCAGCACCCCGAATCGTGTTCCTCGACAACGGGCAAAGCCGACTCTACTGCTACGAGCGGGGACTGGGAATTATCAGCGCAATTGCCGGAATGGATGGCCTGGAGTTTCAGCCCGAACCGGGTGTGCGAATCGCGCAGGACGGCCCCTATGATCGGTACTTCGCGTTTGCTCCGGAAATCATCTGCACACCTGATACCCGCCATTACGTCATGTACTACGCCGGATATCGCGAACCGAACCGTGCCTTCATCCTGCGAGCAACCTCCGCAGACGGACTAAACTGGATCAAAGAACCGCAACCCGCAATCTCTCCGGGACCTGCCGGCTGGGACGCTGCCAAATCTTCCGAGATGTGCATTATCAGACTCCCCACTCCAACGGGTTCACCTCCTCGTTACCGGATGTTCTACGAAGCGTGCGACGGTACAGCACCAGGCGAACGGGGTGTCTGGAGAATTGCCAGCGCCACAACAACCTGACTGCTCCGGCCGACCGACTT
>NZ_DASWWZ010000271.1:0-8567 GCF_036405755.1 Schlesneria sp. | reverse complement strand
TCTCTTGTCGATCGACTTGAGTGTTACGAACATACGACCCGTGTTCGACGCGCTTCCCTGACCACCGGCGTAGCAGACAAGGCTTTCGACAGCGGGGTCCTCACTGACCGTCTGTACGAACTGACCGAGCAGCCGCGAGATGGACTGAAACGATGTGTCCTGATCCGCGATCAGAATGCCAGTCAGCCGGCCTGTATCCTGTTGAGGGAAAAAGCCCTTCTGAGCGTCAATGTAAAGGTAAGCCGTTAAACCCAACGTTGAGATGGCGACGGCCATCGTCAATCGGTGATGACGCAGGACCCACGCCAGCGAGATTCTGTAGAGGTAGAGGATCCCGTCGAAAATCGCTTCGCTGAACGCGTAGAGTCGACCTCGCTGCTGCCGGGTTTTGTGCTTCAGCAGGAAGGCGCACATCATCGGCGTCGTCGTCAGCGAGATCACCAGCGAAATGGCGATCGCCACGGACAGTGTGACGGCAAACTCGCGAAACAGCCGGCCGATAATCCCGCTCATCAGAAGGATGGGGATAAAAACCGCAATCAGGGAAACGCTGATCGACAAGACGGTGAAGCCGATCTCCTTCGCCCCGAGTAACGAAGCTTCCAACGGCGACAGGCCCTCTTCCAGGTGTCGCGAGATATTCTCAATCACCACGATCACATCGTCGACGACGAAGCCGGTCGCGATGGTCAGCGCCATCAGCGAGAGATTGTCGAGACTGTATCCGAGTAAATACATCACCCCGAACGTTCCAATCAGTGAAACCGGAACTGCCACGGCAGGGATCAGAGTTGAACGGAAATCGCGAAGGAAGATAAAGACCACCAGAATGACCAGCGCGATTGAGATGAACAGCGTGAACTGCACATCGTGCAGCGATGCACGGATGGTGGCCGTCCGGTCCATCGCAATCGAAAGCTGCATATCTGCCGGGATCTGGGCACTGAGCTGCGGCAGCAGGTCGATAATTCGATCGACGGTCTCAATCATGTTCCCGCCCGGCTGGCGGAAGATGATGATCGTGATCGCGGGCTTGCCGTTGGGTTGTCCATCTCGCTTATCGTCGGAGAGTCCAAACGCCCGAATGTCCTGAACGGAATCAGAGACTTTAGCGACATCACGCAGACGAACGGGGGCTCCGTTTCGATAAGTGACCATCAGCGACTCGTACTCGCTGGCCGTCATCAACTGATCCGTCGCCGCGATGGTCCAGGATCGCTGGTCGTCAGAGATCGACCCTTTAGGACGATTCGCGTTGGCGGAACTCAGTGCCGCCCGCACATCTTCTAATCCGATCGAAAAGTGGTTCAGGACTGTGGGGTTCAAGTCGACCCGTACGGCAGGCGCAGAGCCTCCTCCGACAAACACCTGACCGACACCGGGGACTTGTGAAAGTCGCTGCTGCAAGATGGTCGACGCGGCGTCGTACATCTGGGCTTTGGTGTAGGTATCCGATGTCAGGGCGAGCATCATGATCGGCGCATCGGCCGGGTTAACCTTCCGATACGAGGGATTGTTCGGAAGGTTGGCGGGAAGCTGGCCTCGCGCGGCGTTGATCGCGGCCTGAACATCGCGCGCGGCGGCGTTGATGTCACGATCCAGATCGAACTGCATCGTGATGGACGTGGACCCGAGCGAACTGGCCGACGTCATTTCGGTGATTCCCGCGATGCGTCCGAACTGCCGTTCGAGTGGCGTTGCGACCGCCGAGGCCATCGTCTCGGGGCTGGCTCCCGGAAGACCGGCACTGACGGAGATGGTCGGAAAATCGATCTGCGGTAACGGCGACACCGGCAACATGAAGTAACCGATGGCGCCGGACAGGACGATGGCCACCGTAAAAAGGGTGGTCCCCACCGGCTTATGGACGAAGGGCGAAGAGAGACTCATCCTTCCTCCGTGGCGGTGTTGTCAGCGGATGAACCGAACCCGATCCGGGTGGCCAGCCAGTCGAACCACAAATAGATGACCGGCGTTGTGTACAGCGTGAGCAGCTGACTGAAAACCAGACCGCCGATAATCGTGATTCCCAGCGGACGGCGCAATTCCGATCCGACCCCGGTCCCCATGGCGAGGGGAACCGCCCCCAGCAGGGCTGCCATCGTGGTCATCATGATCGGGCGAAAACGGAGCAGGCACGCCTCGTAAATGGCGTCGTGCGGAGACATGCCCCGTTCCCGTTGCGCATCCAGAGCAAAGTCGATCATCATGATCGCGTTCTTTTTGACGATGCCGATCAGCAGGATGATGCCGATGAGAGCGATGACGCTGAGGTCTGTGTTGCTCATTAACATGGCGACCAGCGCCCCCACGCCTGCAGAGGGCAGCGTGGAGAGAATCGTGATGGGATGAATATAACTTTCGTACAGAACGCCGAGCACGATGTAGACCGTGACGAGCGCGGCCAGAATGAGAATCGGTGTGTTTTTAATCGAGGCCTGGAACGCTTCGGCGGTCCCCTGAAAGCCGGCGACAATACTGGGAGGAAGGTCGAGGTCCTTTTTGGCTTCAGCGATCGCCGTCACGGCATCGCCGAGTGAAACGCCGGGGGCGAGATTGAACGAGACGGTGACAACGGGAAACTGTCCCTGGTGATTGATCGTCAAGGGGGTGGTCGATTCTTCGATTCGCGTGAAGCTTTCCAGCGGAACCATCCCTCCTTCCGGCGAACTCAAGTAAAGTTCTTTCAGATCTCGTGGTTCGTTCCGGTACTCAGGTTTGACTTCCAGAATCAGTCGATACTGGTTCAGCTGAGTAAACATGATCGAAATCTGACGCTGACCGAACGCATCATAAAGGGCGTCGTCAATCATCTGCGGAGTGATCCCCAGCCGCGACGCAGTATCCCGGTTGATGACGACCTTTGCCTGTAAGCCGTCGTTCTGCTGGTCACTCGTGACGTCGCGAAGCTGGGGAAGTTGTTGCAGGCGCTCGACAAACTTCGGCGCCCACTCATCCAGCTCTTTCGGGCTGGGGTCCTCGAGGCTGTATTGATACTGGGTACGACTGACTCGCGTTTCCACGGTCAGGTCCTGAATCGGCTGCATGTACAGCGTGATTCCTGTGACGGATTCCAGCTTCGGCTGCAGGCGCTGGATGACTTCCATCGCGCTAATCTTACGCTCTTCAAGCGGCTTCAGGTTGATCTGAATTCGTCCGCTGTTGATGGTTGTATTCGTCCCATCGATGCCGATGAAACTGGACAGACTTTCAACAGCAGGATCTTCCAGGATGGCGCGGTTGAGTTCCTGTTGCCGGTGGGCCATGGCCTGGAACGAAATGCTTTGCGGTGCCTCGGAAATTCCGAGGATCACCCCCGTGTCTTGCACGGGAAAGAAGCCTTTGGGAACCAGAAGATAGAGATAAACCGTGGCGACGATCGTCGCGAACGAGACAAACTGCGTGAGTGTCTGATGACGCAAAACGACGTTCAGCGTTTTCCCATAGAACCAGACCACGCCGTCAAATGCCGCCTCAGAGAGCAGATACAAGCGACCGTGTTGATCGTGGGGAGTGTGACGCAGTAGCTTTGCACACATCATCGGGGTGAGCGTCAGCGAAACGACCGCCGAAATCAGAATGGTCACACTGAGAGTGACGGCAAATTCGCGGAACAGTCGCCCGACGATATCCCCCATGAACAGCAGCGGAATCAAAACGGCGATCAACGAGACGCTGAGCGACACAATCGTGAAGCCGATCTGTTCGGACCCCTTCAGTGCCGCCTGCAGTGGAGATTCGCCCTCTTCGATATAACGGATGATGTTCTCGACCATCACGATGGCGTCATCGACGACGAAACCGGTGGAAATCGTGAGCGCCATCAGCGTCAGGTTATTCAGGCTGTAGTTCAGCAGGTACATCACGCCGAAGGTGCCGACGAGTGACAGCGGCACGGCCACGCTCGGGATAATCGTAGCAGGGACGTTTCGCAGGAAGACGAAGATCACGAAGACGACCAGTCCGATCGTCATCATCAGTTCTCGCTGGACGTCTTCGACAGAGGCACGGATCGTGACGGTGCGGTCGGTCAGGATGTGTGTTTTGACCGAGGGGGGAAGAGTGTCCCCCAGTTGCGGAAGCAGTGCCTTCACGCGGTCGACGACATCGATGATGTTCGCACCCGGTTGTCGCTGGATATTCAGCACGACGGCAGGGGTATCGTTCATCCAGGCGGCCTGCCGGATGTTCTCAATTCCGTCTGTCACTTCGGCGACATCGGTCAGCTTGACGGGACCGCCGGCGCGATAAGCGATAATCAGTTCCCGGTATTGATCGCTGGAAAGCAACTGGTCATTGGCACCGATCGTATAGGCCTGTCGTGTTCCGTCGAAGCTTCCCTTCGCCTGATTGATGTTGGCGGCGACCAGAACGCTTCTCAAGTCGGCCATGTTCATGCCGAGCGCTGACAAGGCACGGGGATTCGCCTGGATACGGATGGCGGGTTTCTGTCCTCCGCTGATACTCACCATGCCCACACCGGACAACTGCGAGATCTTCTGGGCCAGCCGCGTATCGGCCAAGTCTTCCACTTTGGAAAGTGGAAGCGTCTCGGATGTCAGGGCGAGTGTCAGGATGGGTGCGTCAGCGGGGTTCGTCTTCGTGTAGATCGGCGGGTTCGGCAGATCGCGGGGGAGGAACGTGGTTGCGACATTGATGGCCGCCTGGACCTGCTGCGCCGCCACATCGATGTTGAGTTCCAGCGCGAAACGAAGCGTGATCACCGAACAGCCTTCGGAACTGGCCGATGTCATCTGTGTCAGACCGGGGACCTGACCGAACTGACGTTCCAGCGGCGCAGTCACCGACGATGTCATCACATCAGGTCCGGCTCCCGGATAGAATGTGACGACTTGAATGGTCGGATAGTCGACTTGAGGCAACGCGGAGACCGGAAGTTCGCGATAGGCTACGAGACCGGCGAGGAGAATCGCGACCATCAGCAGCACCGTAGCGACCGGCCGCAGAATGAAGGGCCGGGACGGATTCATCGTGATTCCTTATTACCACGTGGGCTGGCATCGGCGTGCTTACCGGTCGACTGACCTTCGGCGGATTGCTCGCGGCCTGGGGGAGTTGCTCCCTCTTGCGGCGGTTTTCCGCTCTCGCGTGCCTGCTCTTTTTCCCTGGTGGTGATCTTCGTCTTGGGTTGCAGCTTGTCGAGACCCTCGATGACGACGATTTCGCCGACTTCTAATCCCGATTCGACGGCCGTCCGCGTTCCTTCTGTCATCGAGACAGTCACATTCCGAAGTTCGACCGTATCGTCCGGCTGGACGACATAGACGAAGGTGGAGGAGGGGCCGCGCTGGACGGCGGCGGTTGGAACCACGACGGCATCCCGCCTGGTGTCGACGAGTAAGCGGGCATTCACGAATTGATTGGGAAACAGCATCCCGTCTTCGTTGTCGAATTCGGCCTTCAAGCGGACCGTTCCGGTGGTGGAATCGACCTGGTTATCGATGGCGAGCAACTTGCCTGTTGCCAGCTTCACTTTGAAGTCGCGGTCGAAAGCGTCAACGATCAAAGTGCGTCCTTCGCTTTGCGGCTTCTGTACGCGGAAGATGTCGTCCTGGGGAATCGTGAAGACCAGGGCGATCGGTTGCAGTTGCGTAATGACGGCGAGTCCGCTGGGATCATTGGCCCGTACGATATTTCCCTGATCGACCAGACGCAGTCCGATGCGGCCCCCGATCGGGGCTGTGATGCGGCAATAATCCAGTTGCAGTTTCGCGTTCTCGACCGCTGCGAGATCGGACTGGATCGCTCCCGCCGTCTGCTGGACCAGAGCCCGCTGTTCGTCGATCTGCTGTGGCGAGATCGAGCGAGACTGAATCAGTTCCTGGTATCGCTTGTAGGTGAAGTCGGCTGACTTCAATGTGGCCTGGTCACGAGCCAACTGTCCCTCTGCCTGTTGCAGCTGAACTTCAAAGGGACGGCGGTCAATCTCGGCGAGCAAATCACCCTCCTTGACCATCTGTCCTTCGGTAAAGGCGACGTTGACCAGTTCCCCTTCGACACGGCTGCGAATGGTGACGGTCTTAAATGCGGTCACCGTACCCAACCCATTCAGGTAAACATTCAAATCGCTCTTTTCGACGGGCGCGGTGACGACGGGGACGATCCGTGGAGGAGGCGCCTTCGGCGGGGGCGAGTGACCAATCCCAAGATTTTCTGCGACCCAGGGCTGAACGACGTCGCGGTAGTGCCATGCAGCAGCACACCCGGCGATCAGACAGATCCAGAAGATCGTCCAGAAAAGGGAACGGGCCCGGGATACACTCGGTGAGGGACTCGGATCGTGCGGGTAGGGACCAGTCGACTCAGGTACTGGTTTCGAGGAAATCGCCGGGTCCAAGTCCCCAGAACGGTCAAATGATGTGACGGGTCGATCTTTGACGGTGTCTGAGAGCTGTGGGGGCTTGACGACAGGCGGGTTGGAGATCATCAAGTTACCTCAACTTTTGCTCAGGTGGCTGGCCTGCAGTCCGTCAGGCAGCCGAACGACGAGGGCATCGACTCGTTCGATGGCGGGCTTCGTGGGTCGTGGGATTGCGGAGATATCGAGCGATCCATCAGGACCGCACGATATGATCGAAGTTACGTCGCGTTCGATCAATCGTATCGTTTCAATTGTTTCCGTCTCGAAAGATCTTTGTTCGCGAGTGATGAATCTTTCGGATTTTTCTAATTATAGGCACGTGTGCAGTTCTCTTCGGGTTCGTGTAACGCCGGTTCAGGAAAGACCTGATCTCCGTGCATGACAGCGGGATCCTGCGATCCGTGAGCCGAGGATCCGTCGTTCGTGATGCTTCGCTTGGGAACGAGGCCACTACGTCGCATGATGGCTCTGAAAGTGGTAGCGGGGGAGTGTGTCGAAGTCGGGGTGGCGGTCTGGGTCGTACTCGTCCTGCCCTGTGACGTTTTCAAATCCGTCGGGCAGGCGTTCAAACGGTGGGAATTCAGGCGGGCGGGAACGCATCCCCCAATGCAGGTTTGCCGCAACGGTCGACTCTGATACGGCAAACTTGGTGATTCGACGACGTCATTAAGCGGCGAAGATGCAGCGAGGGAACTGCCTTGTCTGCGACTCCCAGTCCCGGAGAACCCCCGGAAACAGGCGACGCCTTCGAGGCACCGGGGGGCACTCGAAATCGTCGCGCAAGGGAGCTGCAGTATTCGTCCTGCTTTCCGGGTTATCGTCGGTCAGGTCTCGTCGCCTCACTGTCGTGCGGCTGTTCATAAGGGTTGAGCAGCCGTGGTGATGAGAGTTCAGGGAAGCGGAACAGTACGCAGATCTTGCGATCCATCAGTCGACTGGATCAGGACCACGACGTTGTCTTCGTTGAGGCGATCGAGCTGGACCACACCGTTTAGTTCCTTCACTGTCTCATAGGATTGACCAGCGGTGTCAGCAACACGGCTGGTGATCCCTTCGGTCGTGGCAATGTTCTCGGTGCTGATTTTCATCACACCGCGTGCCGAGTTGGACAACAGCAGGTAGTCACGGCCATTCTGCTTGTAGGCGATCATGTCCAGTGGCTGATTTCTGTTACCGAGTTCAGCCACGGTGGTTCCGCGAGCTTTTTCGGCGTTCTTCAGGTCGTTGATCGGGAAACGAACCAGAGGCGTGCAGACGAATCCTGCGAGCAGACTCGGCTCTCCGTTAATGTTCATGGGGACGAAGGTCCGGATGGCAGCATAGTCTTCCACCCGACCGTGAGCCCCGTGGTAGATCTCGACACTGGTGCCGGTCAGGCCATCGGCGAACGGGAAGGGGATCTGATGAACGCTTGAGGGGGATGCGCCGGCTGCCAATCCCGAAGCGAAGACTTTCCCTTCGGCGTAGGCCAGGTCGGTGATCGCGTCATTGCGAGGGTTACGAGTACGGCCGTTGACCGTCACTTCTTTATCTTCAGGAGCGTCTGGCAGGACCGCTTTCTGGAAGGGGACTTTCTTCAGCGACAGCTCTGATAACTGATTGGATTCGCCGATGCGGACGATCGCAGGCGAGGCGTGTTCTCCTTTGCCCTTGGTCACCGACAGATAGACCGTTCCGGTCAGTGGGTTCGTGGCGAGGTCATTGACGGTGATGTTTTCCACGGTCGATTCCAGAAGCGAAGCGATCTGCTTGTTCAGACCGGCGATCTGCGGCTTGGCACTGGAGGGGTCTCCTTTGGTATCGCCGGTGCCAATGGCAAAGATCGCAGCACCTTTGCTGTCGCCCACGAAGAGGATTCCATCCGGACCGAAGGCCAGGGTTCCCGCGGACTTGATGTCGGGTGTCCCTTCCTTCAATCCCCAATCTGCCGCTTGTCCGATGGTCACCGAAGACAGCCAGATCAAAGCCGCGCAGTAGTAGAACATTCCATGGCGCATTGAAAGCTCCTTGAAGAGAGACTGCAGACAAAACACACGGCTGCATGGCCCGGATTCGACAGCCGTCGATAAGAGCCAGTATGCAGCTTGATCCTGCGGTTGTGAATTGCATCAATGCGACTGAGATTCAACTTCACCCCGAATTCAGGTTCTCATTGCCCCTTCGAAAGAGGGCAAATTTCTCTGCG
>NZ_DASWWZ010000270.1:0-18771 GCF_036405755.1 Schlesneria sp. | reverse complement strand
GGCATTCTTGGATTGAGAGGGGTTGGGGCTGAAGTTGGGGGCGAACGCGGTCTTGCCGCTCCGAAGGGCTTTGAAGGATTTGGTCCGCGGATTTCGCGGATTTTCGCAGATTAATTTCTTGTTCCTGGAATCTGCGTCGCTCTGCGTTCTCTGCGGATCAAATCATTGACGTGCGGAATCATTGACGTGCGGAGGGGTGGTGCATGCGCGGGGTGCGTCACCTGCTGCTGGTGCCGGGTTGGTGCGCGTTGCAGCTTGGGAGGCTTGTGCGTTGGTCGAGCGGTCACTGGCGAGCGGACACTGTGGACTGGCGCTCATTACTGGCGCTGTGGACTGGCGACCAGGTCGATGTAGTGGAAGCTGTCTCGCTCGGTTGTTTCGCCGAGGGAGACGGGGATGGGGTGCGTGAACATGGGGCCGGTGTGGCAGAAGGTGTGGAATTCGCCTTGTTCGCCGCAGGGGTCGACGTGAGGGGGAAGCTCGGCAAGCAGGCTCTGGTCGAACTCACGTCCGACGAAGGTGGAGGGAAGCTGCCGAGGGTCGATGCAGGTCAGTGTTGCGCGCAGACCTGCACTCACCATCTCGTGCGCCAGGTGGGGCGTCGCTGCGGGGGTTCCCCAGAGAGGGAAGATCGGTTCGATGCCTGATCCGTTGAGTTGCTGCTCACGATAGGTGCGAATGTCGCTCAGGAAGAGATCACCGAAAGCGAACGCGCGGATCCCCTCGGCGTGGGCTCGTCTGACGATCTTTTGCAGTTCTCTTTCGTAGATCTCATTGGGACAGGGCCAGGGAAGCGGGATTGTCCAAAGTTGTAACTGTGCCGCGTTGGCCTGAGCCTGGACGAGTTCCATTCTGACGCCGTGCATGGCGACTCGCTGGAGTTCCTCGTTATAGGTGGTCACCAGGGCGACCACTTCGAACTGGCGGGACTGCCGCAAGACGTGCAGGGCCCAGGCACAATCCTTTCCGGAACTCCAGGAGAGCAACACGGGGACTTTCATGGAGCGGGTGTTTCCCATGCGGATTCGAGTTCGGGGTTGTGAACGGTGGCAGAGTGTGGATCGACTGGAAACTCTCTGGCAACGGATGCCCCCCGGCCAACCGCATCGATGCGGCGACCGGAGGGAGCCGTCAGTCAGGACTCAGCATTTCGTCAGGTGGCAAGTCGTGAGTGTACTGTCCCCGGTTTTCGCTTGCTGTGTGAAGACTCGCGGTGTGAACACCCGGGTTCCCGTGGATTAGAAATCCATCTGGCAGCGGGCGGCGATCATGTCGGTTTCGTTGCGGCGGCTGACGGCTCCTGCGACGGGAGCGGCGCCGCCGACTCCGGCGTAGTTGGAACTGGAGTGGATGTAATTCAGCACCAGCTTGACGTTGGGGTTCACGTACCAGTTGAGGCCCGCAGTGTAGTCAGTAATGGTTCCCCCCTGAATCGATTTGTCGTTCAGGTCCAGGTGCGAGATGCGGCCTGCGATTTCCCAAGCTCCCATGCCGGTATTGCATCCATCCTTGGTGAAGCTGAAGTTCTTGAAGGGAATGACCCGGTCGATTTGTCCCAGTTTGCGGTCATAAGGACGATGTTCGCCCGTCAGGAAGTAACCGACCTGAGTGTAAAAGCCGGGCAGGACCGCGGTGGTGCCCGATTGGGTCACCAGATTGACCATCCCTTCCGACTGAACCGACAGAGGGCCGCGAACCCACAGCAGTTCCGTGCCGAGCACGTTGAAGAAGTTTACGGGCAGAGCCCCGGTGTTGACGAAGAACGGGGTCCCGTTTGCTCCGCCGGGAACCGGCTGGAAGCTGCTTCCTCCGCTCACGACGTTGGCGGACTGACCGATGTAAAGTTCGGGGATGGTGCGGAAGCTGGTCGTCTGTCCGGGAGGTGCATTGAAGTAGTGTCCGACCCCCAGATGCAGGTAGTCGGTTCCTTTCGAGGCCTCATCCCAGTAAGGGACCCACGTGAATCGTTCCGCCGAACCGACACCTCCCATATTGGTGTTGGTGAACAGTCCACTCGACGTCTGGTTCTGAAACAGGGTGTTTCCAAACTGGTCCTGACCGGAGGCAAAGACCGAAGCGGCCCAGGTGGCTGACAGGTCCTCTGCATTATCGTAGAAACCAATCCCCAGCCGGCGAAAGGCGTCGAAGGGCTGGAACAGCAGGGAACGTTCCATGAAGGTCGTGTAGCGATAGCTGCTGGTGACTTCCAGGCTGAAGGGTTGTTTCCACTGACCGATGCGGACCGTTCCGAGGTAGGGGATGTTGGTCTGTTCGACGTAGACATCAGTAAAGGTGGGACGTCCGAAGAAGGCGAAGTCCATCTGGAACGCGTAGTTGACGTTCTCGTTGATCGCACCCTTTGCGCCGAGTCGAGCACGACGGAAGTCGGCACCGTTGGCAATGTGGCCATAGCTGAGCAAGCTGTTGGCATCTTGCATGAAGAAGCCGGTATCGGCCTGGAACGCACCGTTCATCTGAATGGTGGGATACGTCTTCTTGTTGAGTCGCTCGAGAACTCCTGCGATCTTCGACTCCACAGCACTCAGCTTGCTGTCCTGGGCGTGGTCGTCGCGAGGGGCGGCGACCGGGTGACGCCGCAAATAGTTTTCAATCAGGCTATTGATGCGTCGATCGTCGTCGGATTCGGGTTCCTCCTGAGCGGCGGAGTCATAGGGATCGGCGAAAAATGCCGCTCCGGGAGGGGGTGGCGGCATCTCGTCGAAATTCGCGGACGTGACGCTCGATTCCATATCCGCACGCAGAACACGGTTCTCCTTTTCCAGTTTTTCGATGCGGACCCGAAGTTCGTCAAAGACTTCCGAGGCAGAGACTTTGTGAGCGTGAAATGCCATCCCTGTGACGGCGAGAAGAGTTGCGAGAGTGGCTTGTACAAAGCGGCGACGACCAGAAGTCGAAGGCGCAATCGAGATTCCATATCGCATGGGGGTGTCCATCAAAGAAGGATCTGAATTCGCTGCGGTCCGTCATTCAGGTGGGAAGACTCCAGTTGGCCACGGACTGGGCTCCCCCGACGAGACGGCAGTTTCCTCTGTAGTGAATGTTTCGGAAATTCTGATTGGCTCACATAATCTCATGCGAAGATGGTGTAGGTCTTGTAAGCGATTGATTGAGAATAATTGGCAGTCTTTGTGGAGTTAGGCTAGATTGCCTGTGTTGCGCAGATTCATTCGTGCCTGTTTTCCGGCAACGGGGCACGAGTTCGGGCGACCCGTTCGCGAGCGGCAGATGATGCCGTTCTGGTCGCTCTTCAGGCAGTCGGAACTGATACGGCGTTGAGAGCCGAGGGGCCTAACCGATCCACCTGCGTCCAGGGTTGTTGCATGATTTCGAGCGTCAACGACAGGAAAGCTGCCGCCGTTGGCAAGGTGGATGTCTGGCGTAAAGTTGACTTCAAACTTGGCGTGGGGGGGGATTTTCTGCTTTCGCCATCAACGCGCGCAGCTTACTGCGGACGGTGACGCGGCTGAGTCCCAGTCGATCTGCGGCCTGAGCCTGATTGTCGGACGTGTGGCGCAACACGCGTCCGATGATGTACTGATCGAAGTACTCGAGGGCTTTCCTGTAAATGTCGACTTCGTCGTCGATCAGCCAGCGATCAACCTTCGCGGGGATGGCATTCCAGGAAGCGAGGTCATCGGAAATCGGATCGAGGCTCAGGTCGTTGGTGGCCTCTTCTTCGTTCAGAATTTCGGCAGGCAGGAAAGCGGGGGACAGCACGGTGCCGGTTGCAGAGATGAGTGCTCCCCGGATGATATTTTGCAGTTCCCGGACGTTCCCGGGCCAGGAGTAATGGGTGAGGATATCGAGCGTCTCGGGGGCGATCGTCTGGACGGGGCTACCGACTTCCGCGGCGTACCGGAACAGGAAGTGGTGAGCCAGTTCGGCGACATCTTCCCTTCGTTCCCGCAGCGGCGGCAGGGTAATCGTGACGCCTCGCAGGCGATAATTCAGGTCGCGTCGAAATCGTCCCTGCTTGATCAGTTGATCAAGATCATGATTCGTGGCGGCCAGAATCCGAACATCCGACTGGACGAGTTCGTTTCCGCCGATTCGTTCGAAACAACCGTCCTGCAGCAGCCTTAAAATTTTCGCCTGGGTTGCGGGGGCCATGTCGCCGATTTCGTCGAGAAATAACGTCCCTCCGTCACACTGCTCGAACTTGCCAATCCGGCGCTGATGCGCGCCCGTGAAGGCCCCTTTCTCGTGTCCGAACAGCTCACTCTCCAGCAGGTTTTCGGGGATGGCAGCGCAATTGATGGCCAGAAACGGCCCCTGGCTGCGACGACTGTGCTGATAGATCGCGCGGGCGACGAGTTCCTTGCCGGTACCACTTTCCCCCAGGATCAGCACGTTGACATTCTGCGGCGCGACGCGGCCGATCTGCTTGAAGACGTTTCGCATCAAAGGACTGCTGCCGACGATCTGTTGTGGTTGCGATTCAGGGTGGTCGGCCTGATTGATGAACGTGGGGACCTGAACCATTCGCCGAATGTCACACGCCTGCCGGACCAGATCGCGGAGCAGGTTCATGTCGAGAGGTTTGACCACGTAATCAAAAGCACCGTTCTTCATGGCCTCAATGGCGACTTCCGAGGTACCGAAGCCCGTCATCAGAATGACGATTGCTTTGGGGTCGATCTCGCGGATCGACTTGAAGACGTCGAGTCCTGATTCATGCTTAAGCTTGATGTCGAGCAGAATGGCGTCGGGATTCCAGTCCGTCACCAGTTGCAGGCCCTGTTCACCGTTGTCCGCGGTTCGGACTTCGATGTCACTTTCTGAGAACACGTCCGCTACACTGAAACGGACATTTCGCTCGTCATCGATGACCAGTAACTTCCCCATCGTTCTATTCCTTGCAATATGATTCGCGCGACTGAGGCAAGCGAACGACGAATGTGGCCCCGCCGCCAGGCAAGTTTGTCGCGGTCAGTGTACCACCCTGCTCTTCAATGAGCCGTTTGCTGATGGCCAGTCCCAATCCCGAACCATTGGCGCGTGTGGTGACAAACGGTTCAAAAAGTCTTGCCAGGACTGCAGACTCGATTCCCGGTCCGGTATCAGAAAACTCGACGACCGCAAAGGACGTTTCCGGCTCGCACGACTGCCGTACTGTCAGCGTACCTCCCTCGGGCATCGAATCGATGGCGTTGATAATGATATTCACCAGCACCTGCTGAATCATACTCGGATCACAGTGCAGTAACGCATGTGTGTTCCCGTTTTCCATAACCAGTTTGATGTGGTTCTGATAGAGGCGTCCTTCGAGCAGTGTCAGCGTTCGTTTGACGATGGCCAAGAGTTCGCAGTTCACGTAGTGCGGCTTTTCCGGTCGGGCGAAGTCGAGAAGTCCCTGAACGGTGTTCTCCATTCTGGAGACTTCCTCGAGCAGGACGTGGAGTTGTTCTTCGGTGAGGGAATGAACCGGAGTTCGTTCTGCCGCACGCTGGATCAGAAGTTTGACCGATGTCAGCGGATTACGAATTTCGTGGGCGACGCCTGCGGCAACTTCACCGACCGCCGCAAGCCGTTCCGCTCGCAGCATCCCCTGTCGGGTTTCATGTAATTCATCGGCGACTCGTCGAAGATTGCGGACGACGTGATCGACCTGAGTTTCGATCAGAGATAACTCTTCCGGCGGGACATCCGAGATCACGTTGATGTGTCCCAGGTCGGTGTCGAGATTTCCTTCCACGCTGCGGAGTGTCACGCTGATCTGGGAGAGTGATCGCGTGAGACTGCGTGACATCCAGACTGCCAGACCCAGGCCGATCGCCAATCCCAGTACGAGTAGCACCGCTCGGACCACCATGACCGCGACGTCGGTGCGGCTGCGCTGATCGACGGCGTCGAGCAGATGAACCTGTTCAGAGCGAATGAACTGCTGGCAGTCGACAATCAGATCCTGTAAGTCGGACGAGTCTTTCGGGTCGTTCGTCGTGGGATCCCAGGTGTCGACCCATGTGGCCATTCTGGCCAGCAGGACTTTGGAAGCGGGGTCGTCGAGTTGCCCCTGGAGCTTCACGATATCTGCGGAGAGCGCTTGTTGCAGGGATGTGGTCTGTGCTCTGCCGTCCGGCTTCCCGGCCAGGGACTGCAGTTGCGAAAGCTTCTCCTGAATCCGAAGTGCGGTTTCCACGGTGGACTGGACCGAACTGAGTGCGGCGCGCTGTCGCTGATTCTGCCAGGGGACGTACATGGTGGTCGCCACACTGTGGACGATCCAGAGCAGTCCCAGTGCGACGGTCGGAAGACGAACGCGTTGTGTCAGACGCCACATGAACTGCCCTTGTAAACCTGGCGATGCCTGTCATGCCCCCGCAGGGGCTCAAGGCTCAGATCGCTGATGATAGTGAATCTCATTTCCATCGCTGCGACACCCACCCGCTTTTTCTCATCAGACCTGTTCCCGGCCAGCAGGAACGCCGTCCCACAGCGGGAACGAGTGAGGCCAGCTTTCTCGTCGGAGACTCGCCGGTGGACAGATTTCTCTCTGTTACGGGACAGAATTTGTCCACTCTCATTCGTCGTTGCCACAGGTCGTTAAGTCATGAGTCGAGGTTGAGGAGAAAGCTGAAATCGTCGCAAGTGTAGGACCGTAAACTGTCGTAATTTCGATCGTTTGGTGGTTTGGATTTCCGCCGTCGGTCCAACTGTAGGTTCGGCATACTTACTGCATAGAGGGGGATTAGATGATGAAACGCTGACCCCCGGGGGATTGAGATCGATGGCAAACGCAATTCGCAAACGAACATGGATCTTCGGGGCGGTGTTGGCTGCGGGCGCGGTTGGAGCGATCAATTATTTTCGTGTGTCGTCGGACGCCGCTCAGCCTGCGGTGCCGCACGGTAAGCCAGCGACCGCTCCCTCTACGGTGACACGCGTGACCACCACGCGAGCCCAAGCGGGTGGTGCGGCGCGACAGACGTCTCTCCCCTGCTCTGCCCACTGGCATGACCATGCAGACTTGTTCGCGAAGGTGTCAGGCTATCTGGAAGAGCAGAACGTTGACATCGGCTCACCCGTGGAGAAAGGCCAAGTTCTTTCCCGCATCGCGGTACCCGAACTGGAAAGTGACATCGAGCACGCGGAAGCGACGCGCGAGCAGACCCTGGCGGCCGTCAAACAGGCGGAAGCACGCAAGGCCGCTGCGGTGATTGGACAGCGGGTCGCTGAAGCAACGCATGCGAAAGCGATCGCGGACCGGGGACGCTGGGTGGCCGAACATACGTTCCGCGAAAAGGAATATCAGCGATTCAAGGCATTGAATAAATCTGACAGCGTCCAGGCGGCGCTGGTGGATGAGAAACTGTTTCAGTTGCAATCCGTCGAGGCAGGAGTTCAGTCGGCCGAAGCGGCGGTGCTGACCTCGCGGGAACAGATTGCTGCCGCACAGGCTCAGACCGATCTGGCTGATGCGGACGTGTCCGCCGCGAAGGCGCATGCGCATGTCGCCACTGCGGCGCTCAACAAAGCGAAGCTCTATGCCTCGTTCGCCGAGATCGTCAGTCCCTACGACGGTGTGATCACGGTACGAAACTATCACCGTGGCGACTTCATCCGGTCGGCGGAAAAGGGGAACGGACCCCCGATGTTCGTCGTGGCCCGTACCAGTCTGGTTCGCGTGGTCGTCTATATCCCCGATAAGGAAGTCCCTTATGCCCATGTAGGGGATGCAGTCTCCATCGAGTTCGACTCGCTGCCGGGCCGCGTCTTTGCGGGGACACTTTCCCGTATCGCTTACTCGGAAGATCGTAACACGCGGAGCATGCGAGCGGAGGTCGATCTGCCCAATGAGGATGGAGCAATCGTGGATCAGATGTACGGCAGAATGCAGATCCAGCTCGAACCCAGTGCCAAGACGTTGACACTTCCTTCCGTCTGTCTGGTGGGGGATCTTGCTGCAGGAAAAGGACAAGTCTTCATCGTACGCGACGGTGTGGCGAGAAAGGAATCGATTTCGATCGGAGCTCACGACGGCGTCAACGTCGAGATCCTTGACGGCGTGACGGCGGAAGACAATGTCATCGTGCGTCCTCCCGCAGGACTCTCTGATGGAACTGAAGTGCACGCAGAAGCGTCCCGTTCCTAGTCCCTGTCCTGCAGTTCTTCCGCCCACCTCCCCACCGAAAACGGGCCGTTATGAATAGTCTCATTCGTGGTTCTCTGGCTAACCCGTACGCAGTGACCGTGTTTTCACTGGCGATTCTGGTCATGGGTGTGCTGACACTTCAGTGGATTCCCATCGATATTCTGCCGGTGTTCAAGAACCCGGCTGTCCAGGTACTGACCTTCTACGGCGGGATGCCTGCTGTCGGGGTCGAAAAGAGTATTACAAACCGCATGGAGCGTGGGACGGGCATGGCGAGCGGGGTGGCTCGTCAGGAATCCCGTTCAATTGTCGGCGTGAGTATTGTCCGCAACTTCTTTCAGAACGGGACCGACCCCAGCGGTGCGTTGACCGAAGACAATTCGCTGGCTCAGTGGGAATTCCCGACGCTTCCTCCCGGGACGTTGCCGCCCGTGGTGTTGCCTTACGACCCCAGCAGTACGGTTCCGATCGCGCTGGTGGCTCTGGACAGCCCGACCGAATCCGAACAGGTGCTGTACGACGTCGCGCGTTACGAAGTGCGCAACATGCTGATGAACATCCCCGGCGCGATTGCTCCGGTGGTGTATGGGGGAAAGATTCGGGCGGTCATGCTGTATCTGGACCGCATCAAGATGCAGTCGCGACAACTGGCCCCGACCGACGTTATGCAGTCGATGGACAATTACAACATCTTCCTGCCCACAGGGAGTGTGAAGATCGGGGGGACCGATTATGCCATCGCTTCGAACTCGATGTATGACTATGTCGATCAGATGGAAGAGATTCCGCTGCGAAACAACTTTGGGAATCCGTCGTTCCTGCGGGATGTGGCGGACCCCAATGATTCGTCATTCATTCAAACGAACGTCGTGCGGGTGAATGGGCGTCGACAAGTGTACGTACCGGTCTACCGGCAACGGGGTGCCAGTACGCTGAGCGTTGTTGATGAGATTCGAAGACAGCTTCCCGAAATGCAATCCCGACTCAGCAAGTCGGATGTGAACCTGCAGTTGGTGATGGATCAGTCGGTCTACGTGCGGAGTTCGATTTCGGCACTGGTTCAGGAAGGGATTCTGGGTGCCATCTTGTGCTCACTGGTCATCCTGATGTTTCTCGGTCAGTGGCGAATGACACTGATTGCTGTGATCACCATCCCGCTGTCGGTGCTGGCCGCCATCGGTTGTCTATACGCCAGCGGCCAGACGATCAACGTGATGACGCTGGCGGGGCTCGCCCTGGCGATCGGTCCGCTCGTCGATAACGCGATTATCTGTCTGGAGAATACGCACCGTCATATGTCGCTGGGAGTGCCGGTGCTGCGGGCCAGTTATCTCGGTTCCAGCGAAGTGGCCATGCCGGCATTGGTGTCGACGCTGTGTACGTTCCTGGTGCTGACACCTCTGGTGATGGTTCCGAGTATTGGTGAGTTTCTGTTCGGTCCCATGACGCTGGCGGTGTTCTTCGCGATGGTGGCCGCCTACATCCTGTCGCAGTCGCTGGTTCCCTCCTTCAGTGCTCTGATGCTGAAGCCGCATGCCACACACGACGGACATGGTTCGCAGGGAGGACACGGCGGTGGACTTTTTGCACGGTGGGAACGGCTGATCGATCGCGTGATTGCCGGCTATGTTCGCTTGCTGGATGGTGTGCTGAAGCAACGTGTGGCCACAATTGGGGGAGCGATTGCGGCGGTCGTCCTGATTACAGTCTTCTTGGGGCCGCGACTGGGACGCGAGTTCTTTCCCGAAGTCGATGCGGGGGCCTTCGAATTCACGGTGCGAGCACCTACCGGGACGCGAATCGAGGAAACGGAGCTGGCGGTCGAAAAGGTCGAGCATCTCATCCGGGAAGTGATTCCCGAACATGATCTGCAGATGGTCGTCGCTCAGATCGGAGTGACGCCTGATATCTCGGCTGCCTACACCCCCAACGCAGGTCCCATGGATGCACTGGTGAAAGTGCAGCTGAATCAGCACCACAAACATACTGCTCAGCACTACGTCCGCGAGCTGCGCCACGCGTTTGCTACTCATGCCGAGTTTGCACAGCTTGAGTTCTCATTCGATGCCGGGGGGATGGTGCGAAGTGCGTTGAATGAAGGAAAGTCGACGCCGATCAATATCCAGGTGACGGGAAAAAACCAGCAACTGACGAACGAAGTGGCACAGCAAATCCGCCGAGAGATTGCTGAGGTTCCGGGGGTGGTCGATGCACGCATCATCCAGCGATTGAACTACCCGCAGCTGACGATCAGTGTGGATCGTTCCAAAGCGGCCGCGCTGGGGCTCACTCAGCAGGATGTGATGAAAAATGTCGTGGCGGCATGTAATTCGAGCATCGCATTCAACAAACGCAACTTCTGGATCGATCCGGTCTCCCGCAACCAGTACTACGTCGGTGTGCAGTATCCCGAGGACGACATCAAATCCATCGACACGCTGCTCGATATTCCGATCACCAGTTCGCAGCAGTCTTCGCCCGTGCCGCTGCGGTCGGTCGCGACGATTACGCGGACGACTGTCCCTTCGGAGATCACTCACTCAAACATTCAGCCGACGACCGATTTGACGCTGAACGTGGACGGTCGAAGCCTGGGTGAAGTTGCGGACGACGTGACGAAGATTCTGCACAAGTACGGGAAGCCGATCAGCAATGGAACGTGGTCGACCTTCGACCCGCGGCACCCAGGGGAATCTCAACTGCTCACGGGGTCCAAGATCATAATGGCGGGTGAGTATGCCAAGATGCAGTTGACGTTCACCAGTCTGGGGTATGGGTTGATCCTGGCGTCGCTGTTGATGTACTTCCTGATGGTGGCCCTGGGGCGGTCGTTCATTGTTCCGCTGACCGTGATGTTGACCGTCCCGATTTCGCTGGGGGGCGTGATTCCGATGCTCTACTTCACCGGGACTGCACTAAATGTGCAGTCTCTGCTGGGAATTATCTTCGTGGTGGGGATCAAGGTGGCGAACACTGTTCTGATGACGGACTTCGCGCAGGAACTTCGTCAGAAAGAGGGGCTGTCTCCGACCGAGGCGATCCGAAAAGCGGCAGCGATTCGTGTTCGTCCCGTGACGATGACGGCGTTGGCGGCGTTCTTTGCGATGGTCCCCGCAGCGCTGGCTCTGGAACATGGGAGTGAAGCCAATGCACCGCTCGCCCGCGCGATTCTCGGCGGGTTGCTGGCGGGGGAACCGGCGACACTCTTCGTATTACCAGCGTTGTTTTCGCTCATGGTGCGTGATGAAAAGAAACCTGCGGTACCAGCCGTGTCAGTCGAGTCCGATGCAACAGCAGCAGTCTTGCCCGCCTGATTCTGCGGTGATCGTGCGAGAGAGACGGAGTGGCAGTGGTGGGGGCGGTTAACGCCGCTGGCCGGCACGAACCCCGAGCAATCGCCGTGAGAGGCGGATGAATCGTTACAGTCGGAATAATCGTTGCCTGAATTGTGACCGGGAATTCGGTTTCCAAGTGCGATGAATTGAGCGGAAGTCGATTAGTAATAGACAAGTCCAGGATGGACAGCGTCAGGGAGAGGGATCTCATGAGTTGGCGAAACGGGAGCGCGATGGCGCTCATCTTTTGTCTGGCAGGTTGCGCCTCGTCAAGAACGAACACCCTCGTTCAGCGAGACCATTCTCCGAAGACCTGGCACGTCCCCTCCAAAGATGAGGGGGATCGAGCAGAAGCGGCGAGCACACCGGTCACGGCCGAATCGGCCGACGGCGTGGTGACGACGCGTAAGGTTCGATTGTCGAAAGACCTGGTGGTGTCGCAGGATCCGGCTCACACCCAGGCTACCGAGGAATCGTCGATTCGGAGTGTCAGCTCTGCCAGAACTTCCAGTGAACCGGCCGAGGACCGCTCGACGATCGTCCTCGCGGCTGATTCCCGGGAGGACTCTGACTCATTCGACGCATCCGAGGATGCACCACCCGAGCCAACAGGTGAAGGGGACGACGATCGCTCGTCCGACTCCATTCGGGATCGAACGATCGTCGACGTCGAAGAGTCGCTCCCTCCCGGCTATCCGCTCAGTCTCGATCACGTGTTGTCGCTGGCCGATGCCCAGAACCCGAACGTGGCGTTCGCCCGCGAGCGAATTCTTGAGTCCTACGCCCGGGTTGATCGTGCTCAAGGACTGTGGCTGCCGTCCCTGCGAGCCGGTGCGAACTACTATCACCATGAAGGTGAAGTCCAGGACGTGCTCGGAAACGTGTTCAGCACGAATAAGACGAATGCCTACGGGGGGCTCGGAGCCTCGGCAGGAGCGGGGTCGGGTTCACCGACCATTCCGGGAGTCGTGGCCCAATTCCACACAACCGACGCCATTTTCCAGCCACGCATCACGGAACATCAGGCGGCTTCACGACAGTTCGGGGCGACGGCCGCTCGGAACGACGTCCTGCGAAATACGGCGGTCGCCTATCTTGAGCTGCTGCGTGCGGAACAAAGCCTGGCGATTGCCGAAGAAGCCCTGTTCAACACGAAGAAGCTGGCAGAGTTGACCGGTAGCTATGCAGAGACAGGTCAGGGACTTCGATCGGATTATGAACGAATGCTGGCGGAACAGGGGGTTCGTGAGGCAGAGGTGGCGGCAGGTGTGGAAGGGGTACGGGTCGCATCAGCACGCTTGATCCAACTGCTGCACGGGGATCAATCGGTCCGCATTTCGACAAACGAGCCGGTTGTCGCTCCATTGGCCCTGCTGGATAAGAATGAGACCCCCGCGTCGCTGGTGGCGACCGCACTCACACGCCGTCCGGAACTGGCCGAGCAGCAGCACCTGGTCTGTGAAGCGGTTGAGCGACTCAATCGTGAAAAGTATGCCCCTCTCATCCCGAGTGTTCTGCTCGGCATGAGCTACGGTGCGTTCGGGGGTGGACTAGGGAGCACGATCGGAAATACCAACGACCGACTCGACGTCGACGCCCTGGCCTTCTGGGAGGTTCGAAACCTGGGGGTGGGCGAGCGGGCTGCCCGGGGAGAAGCTGCCTCGGTGGTCAGGCAGAACCAGAAACGGCAGCTCGCGCTGATGGATCAGGTGGCGCGCGAGGTCGTGGAGTTTCATGCCAAAGTGACCGAACGAGAAAAGCGGATTGAGTACAGCCGCAAAGGGATCATCGCGGCGGAACGCTCGTATCAGTTGAATACGGAACGCATCAAGAACGCCCAGGGACTGCCGATCGAGTCGCTGCAGTCGGTGCAGGCTCTGGCGATTGCCCGTCTGGCGTATCTCAACGCTGTCATTGATTACAACACGGCTCAATTTGAACTGTGCCGTGCAATCGGGTGGTTCGAGAATACCTGATCGAAGTCGACGTTTTGTGGATTTCCAGTTTGCCTGACCCGCCGGTCTATTCGGTGACCAGCAGCAGGAGTGTCGTCGTTCCGGCATTCACGAGAGCATGAGTGATCATGCACGGAACCAGTGAACCCCGCCATTCGCGGACGAGTGAGAAGACGGTCGCCAGCCCCATCAGAATCGGCAGGCCGAGTAATCCCTGAGGATGGATGATGGCGAAGAGGAAACTGTTGAACAAAGTCGCGAACGCAACACTCGGCACGTAACCCCAGTTCTCGCTGGCGGCCCGCAGATGCCGATACAGGAAGCCGCGGAACATGATTTCTTCCGGGACCGCGGCAAAGATGGCGACGCACATGAGCTGGATTTTTGTTGTCCAGCTTCCTCGCAGGATATGATCGACAATCGGGTGTCCCGGTTCTGCCACGGCTTCTTCCGCGCCACTGGTCAAGCTGATCAGGAAGATCAGCAGGAACGTCACCACCATTGCAGCAGCGACTACGGGGGCCGCGGCGAGGTAGGCACCGATACCGACAAACGGAGCAGACCAGGCTTGAGGCTGAAAGGTCAGCCCCACATCTCGACGGACGTCTGACCAGCGGAGGCCTCTCAGGACCGGCCACGCCAGCACGCCGAGGCTGCCGACCTGCGGAATGAACAGCCAGACCATGCTGCGGCTCGGAAGCGGCAGGAAGAGCACGACAACATTCAGTGTGACGAAGACCACCATCCACAAGGCAAAAGTCTCGGCATAGATGCCCGAGTCCCCTGCCAATGGACGGATTCCCGACTTCAACCAGCCCCCAATGGCCAGGCCCCAGAAGGTTAACTGAATCAGGGTACCGACGAGAAAGGCGACGAGAGCCAGTCCGAACGCGCCCATAATGGTAAACAAGGAACGGCGTGCCTGTTCCTTTAAGTTTTTGCGTTCGGTGTGGTCGTCGCTGTCCGGAGGTGTCATCGCCAGCCGGCCGACCCAACCGAGCCGTTCCTGCAGCAGAGTTCGGCCAGATTGCAGCTGCTCGGGAGAAATTGGTTCCTCCCCGTTCTGTTTACCGATCCGGGAAGTCTGAAGTTTTGTCAGAAAATGGACTGCCTCTGTATCTTCGGCGGACGCCTTCAGCGAACCGACTTCGATTTGCGAATCGATGTCATCAATGACTTCAATTGCTTCTTCAGGCCCAATCAATTCCCCGACCAGGACGGCTCCAATCAGTTGATGCGTGACGGGACCGTGCCCGAACATCTCATCGAGTTGCTGCAGCAGGAGTTCCCGATTCTCCGGAAAGATCGACGCTGCACCCACCAGATAGCGCGCTTGAATCGTCTGGATGGCGATGGACGAATCTGTCGCCGTGGGATCATCGCTCAGTTGCAGCGGCAGGGCCATCAGGACAACGGTGAGAATGATCGCGACCCACGCCAGCCAAGTCCAACCGCGCGATCTCCTGACCGGGGAGTGCGTGTTCACGAATTCCACTGGCGGGTCCGGCATGGGCGAGTCGTCGAACACGGGAGAATCCATGGGAAGTCCAAGTCGTAATAGGCCGGCTATTCTATCGGGGGACAGGTCGCTGCAGTGAACGACATATCGTCGATTGCGACTCGCCTGATGTCCATACCGCAGGGGGCAGATTCACGGATTGATCGCCCTTTTGTTTGCCGCACTCGCCCCGTGTCCCGTCCCAAAAAAGGCAAGAATCGCGTTCCCCACCAGTTGAGGTGGATCTGTCTCAGCGGCGGATTGCGGATCAGCGGGGCACTGTGATGTCGAACCGGCGGGATGCACGATTGGCACTCTTTCGACGACCTGATTAGACTTGGCGCGGATTTCCGCGTTGCACCTTCCCGATATGAAAATACCGTGTCCAAGATTCGTCTGGTCTTATTGATTCCGACCCTCGACCGTTCCGGAGCCGAGAAGCAACTCGCACTGCTGGCGACCGGACTGCCGAAAGAGGAATTTGATGTTTCCGTCATCGCGCTGACCCGCGGCGGTCCCTGGGAAGAGGACTTACGTGCGGCGGGAATTCCGCTCACGATCATCGGCAAACGCTCCAAATTTGATCCGTTCGCCTTTATGCGACTCCGCACGGAACTCAAGCGACTGCAACCATCGATCCTGCACACCTGGCTGTTTGCCGCCAACAGTTATGGTCGCTTGTGCCGAGGAGCGATTCCCGATGCAAAGGTGGTCGTTTCTGAACGCTGTGTCGATCGGTGGAAAGCGGGTTGGCAGCTCTGGCTGGATCGACGACTGATCGAGAAGACGGATCGGTTAGTGGGTAACTCGCCCAGTGTCGTGGAGTTCTACCGCGAGCTGGGGATTCCGAACGAGAAACTGGTCTGCATTCCCAACGGGATCGAAGTCCCTGCCGCGCCCTCTGCGGATCGTGCGACGCTGCGGCAGACCCTGCTGGAAGAACTGCAGCTTCCTGCGGACGCCTTCGTTGCGGGGTACATCGGCCGGCTCGCAAAACAAAAGCGCGTCGAGGATTTGATCTGGGCCGTGGAGACGTTGCGACAAATCCGACCCAACCTGTATCTGGTGCTGGTGGGGGATGGTCCCGAGCGCGAGCGGCTGGAACGGTTTACACGGGCCGTTGACTGCACGGAGCATGTTCGGTTCCTGGGACACCGGGCCGATGCCGGGCGCTGGTTAAACCTGTTCAATGTGTTCTGTCTGGCCAGCAGCTTCGAAGGAATGTCGAACAGCGTGATGGAAGCGATGTCTGTCGGGCTGCCTGTGGTCGCGAGTGACATTCCGGCGAACCGGGAACTGGTCGTGCAGGGCGAGACCGGATTTCTGCCGAAACTGGCGGACACGGTCGGTTACATGCAGTTCCTGCGTCGACTGATTGATGAACCCGGATTAGGCGAGTCACTGGGCCAGGATGGTCTCAAACGGATTCAACACTCGTTCAGTGTTTCGCGTATGGTGGATGCGTACGCAGCCTTGTATCGTAGCCTCTGAGAACCGATTTCATGTGTGGGATTGCTGGCGGGAGTTGGACTCAGGGAGCTGCGCCGCTCAGCGAACAGACTTTGCAGCGCATGACAGAAGCTCTCATCCATCGGGGGCCTGACGACGCGGGAGTCTACTTCGCCTCGTCGAATGGAACCCAGGGGGGAGGAGCGGCGCTCGGCTTTCGTCGGCTCTCCATCATTGATCTCTCCGGCGGTCATCAACCGATGTCCAACGAGGACGAGACTGTCTGGATCGCTTTTAACGGTGAAGTCTACAACTACCGTGAGCTGAAGCCGCAACTGGAAGCGCTTGGTCACCGGTTCCGGACGTCCTCGGATACGGAATGCATCGTCCATGCCTACGAGCAATGGGGGCGAGACTGTGTGTCGCATCTGCGTGGGATGTTTGCGTTCGCCATTTGGGACGATCGTCGTCGCACGCTGTTTCTCGCTCGCGATCGCATGGGACAAAAGCCGCTGGTGTACCGACTTGCGGGGGGGCAGTTCACGTTCGCCAGCGAACTCAAAGCCCTGCTGCGGGTCCCCGGTGCGACGCGCGAGATTGACCCGCGGGCCGTGGCCGACTTTGTCACGCTGCAATACGTCCCCCATCCACGCAGCATCTTTCGGGGCTATGCCAAACTATCCCCCGCTCACTGGGCCGAGTTTCATGCGGATACCGGCGAATTGACCGTGCAGCGATACTGGGAAGCCCCCTTCGCTCGGCCTGAATCGGCTGCGGCTGCGAGTTCAGTGCGGGAGCGAAGCCGGGAAGAATGGGCGGCCGACCTGCGTGAGACACTCAGAGAGGCCGTTCGAATCCGCATGCGGTGCGATGTTCCGTTCGGAGCTTTTCTGTCCGGGGGAGTCGACTCTACGATCATTGCCGGGCTGATGCAGCAGCATGTGGATCGGCCCATTCAGACATTTTCGATCGGCTTCTCGGAGAAACGCTTCGACGAACGGAGCTATGCCCGCGAGGCAGCGGCGCATCTGGGGACCGACCATCACGAGTTTGTTGTTGATCCAACCTCGGTCGAGATGCTGCCGAAGCTGACATGGCACTATGACGAACCGTTCGCGGACAGCTCTGCCATCCCGACGCTCTATCTGTCGCAACTGACACGGCAACAGGTGACTGTCGCCCTGACTGGAGATGGCAGTGATGAACTGTTCGCCGGTTATGATCGCTATCAGGCCGTTGATCTGGCGGCGCGAGTCGACAGCCTGCCCACCCCACTTAGAAGCCTGATTGCGTCTTCGTTCTGGCAACAGGTTCCCACATCAGGTCAGCAGAAATCCCGACTCAGGCACTTGAAGCGATTTCTCGCGGGGCTCAGTCAGACGGCTCAGCGGCGGTATACGAACTGGATCAGCATCTTCGACGATTCTCGCCGCGCTGAACTCTTCTCGCAGGATTTTCGGGAGACGCTGGGAGGCTATGACGGAGCGTCGTTCATCCTCGACAGCTATGCCCGCTGTTCGGAGTCTGACATGGTCCAGCGGACCTGTTGTGTCGACGCCGAAACGTACCTGCCGTGCGACATCCTCACGAAGGTCGATATCGCGAGCATGGCCTTCAGCCTGGAGTGCCGCAGCCCCTTCCTCGATCATCGCGTGGTGGAACTGGCCGCGAGAATGCCGCGCAAGTGGAAGCTGCAGGGAAGACGGGGTAAGCAGATCCTGATCAGCACATTTTCTGAACTGCTGCCGGCGTCGATTCAAACGCGTCGGAAGATGGGGTTCGGCGTTCCGCTCGACTACTGGTTCCGCAATTCGCTGCGGGAGTACCTGACGGAGACACTGCTCGACCCCCGCTGCCTGAACCGGGGCTACTTCGACCCCGCTGCCGTCCGGCGATTACTCGAGGAACACATGAGCGGGAAATGGGACCATAGTCCCCGCCTCTGGCTGCTGCTGGTGTTTGAACTGTGGCATCAGCGGTTTGTCGATTCACGGGAATAACTGTCGGCCCGCCCGCGCAAGGGGCGAATGCGTCCAGTGTTCCCCGAACGCGGGGCCGTGCCGAGCTCGCGTGCGGCGGCCAACGGGTGAGGGGGGCGGATCGGGCAGGAGAATTGTCCCCTGTAGGACGCGTCGTGCTGGTCCCCTGAGAGCCCGGGCATGATCGCGTCCTGTGATTCACCATATTCAGTCGGTCTGGATCTGGATTCGCCGTGGTTCGGGTTTCGCCAACCGGGGCAGAATCACCTCGAGCACACCTTGATTCAACTTGGCCGAGATCCGCTCGTGATCCACTTCATCACTCAGGATGAACGACCGCAGGAAGTGTCCCACCTGATATTCCTGATGGATCAGACGTGCATCTGAGGGGACGGATGAAGAGACCTTGCCGTAAAGCGACAGCTTGTTGTCCTGCACCTGC
>NZ_DASWWZ010000269.1:0-3347 GCF_036405755.1 Schlesneria sp. | reverse complement strand
ATATTGATGAACGAGACATCAGCCGGTTCCAGGTGACGGGGAAGGCCATGGCCACACCCCGCGGCGCCTCGAATCAGAACCTCAAGCTGGAATTCGTGCGAGTCGAACCGTACGTGATTCCTAAAAGAGCGTTCACGGGTGACAACACTGAACGGATCGATACGCGTGTCCTGCAAATTCTGTATGAGATTGATGAACCTGCTCCGCGAGTCTACGTCGGCCAGCAACTGGACGTTTCGATCGAGTGTCAGGCCTCTTCTTCCTCCAAAGCGTTTGAACAGGATCGCTCAGTCGAGTAAAAGTAACAGAACGCAAGTAATACCGACGGTGATGGAGAACCGGGTATGGTACCCGTTTCGGGCCGTCGTCCATTGTTGAGTTCGACCTAGAAACGGCCGTATGCCAGCCAAGTACATCATCGGAATCGATCTCGGGACCACCAACAGCGCGCTGGCCTATGCCGCACTGGACGCCGAGCATCCGGAAGTTCAGCTACTGCCGATCCCGCAACTGGTCGCTCCGGCGACAGTAGAAGCACGCGATCTGCTTCCGTCTTTCCTATATCTTGCCAGCAAGCAGGAAGGGGCGACCGGCGCCTATGACGTCCCCTGGGCGAAGGGACGCGATTTTGCCATTGGAGAAATGGCACGAAGACAGTCTGCTGAACTGCCTGACCGAACCGTCGGTGCCGCGAAATCGTGGCTCTGTCATAGTCGAATCGACCGACATCAGGCGATCTTGCCATGGGGTGCCGGGGATGAGCTTCCCAAGGTATCGCCCGTCACGGCAACCCGCAGATATCTGGAACACCTCGTGGCGGCGTGGGATCAGGCACATCCGGACGCCCCTCTTGCCGGTCAGCATGTCGTTCTAACGGTTCCTGCGTCATTCGATGCCAGTGCGCGCGAACTCACACGCGAAGCCGCCTCTGCGGCAGGACTGCCTGATGACCTTGTTCTGCTCGAGGAACCGCAATCCGCCGTCTACGCGTGGCTGACCTCAATTGGGGACCGGTGGAGGAAAGTGCTGAAAGTTGGCGACACGCTCCTGGTCTGCGACGTCGGTGGGGGAACGACCGATTTAACGCTCGTGGGCGTCAGCGAGGAAGAGGGGGAACTGACTCTCAAACGGGTCGCTGTCGGCAATCATCTCCTGCTGGGGGGTGACAACATGGACCTGGCGCTGGCGCACTATGTTTCCGGACTGTTTGCCAAGAAGGGGGTCAACCTGGATCCCTGGCAATCGGTCTCGCTCTGGCATTCCTGCCGGCAGGCCAAAGAGGTCCTGCTCGCCCCCGACGGCCCCAAGAAGCATCCGATCTCGGTATTGGGCCGCGGCAGTAAGTTGATCGGGGGAACGGTCACCGTTGAAGTGAGCCGCGAAGCCGCGATGCAGTTGCTGATCGACGGATTCTTCCCTGCGTGCAATTCAACCGAGCGCCCCGCTCGCCAGCGTGTGTCGGGGTTCCAGGAAATCGGACTTCCGTACGAAGCAGACGTGGCAATCACGCGTCATCTGGCAGGCTTCCTGCAGAGTCATGGTACCGACGAAGACGGGGCTGCCCGTCCCACACACGTCCTGTTCAATGGGGGTGTCTACAAAGCGGAGCAGTTCCAATCTCGCCTGCTTGAGACACTCAAATCCTGGTTCCCTGATCAACCCCCTCAGTTACTGGAAGGGGTACACGATCTGGACCATGCCGTCGCTCGGGGAGCCGCGTATTATGGCTGGGCCAAAGTGAAAGGCGGGGTCCGCATTCGCGGGGGGACCGCACGAGCATACTACATCGGAATTGAGACAGCCGGTCTCGCAATCCCGGGAGCCGCGCGGCCTTTGCGTGCCCTGTGTGTCGTCCCCTTTGGAATGGAAGAGGGAACAGAGCTGGACGTTCCCTCTGACCCGATCGGACTAATTGTGGGCCAACCGGCTCATTTCCGGTTTTTCAGTTCGTCCACGAGAAAAGACGACCAGCCAGGGGTCCGTCTGCAGCGTTGGGGTGATGACGAGATTGTCGAGACCGATTCACTGGAAGCAACTCTGCCCAAGGATGACGCCATCGACGACCACTATGTTCCTGTTCAGTTTCATACGCAACTGACAGAACTGGGCGTGCTGGAACTCTGGTGCGTCAGCACACGCGGCAGCGGCCGGTGGAAGCTCGAATTCAGTATCCGGGAAGACGCAGAGAAATAACCTGACACCTGTGAGAGGTTTTTGCGATCTCGGTGAGATGTCCCCGTGGCGTCTCACAGCGAGTGCACCCGGGAAACCACATCACGGCTCGATTCAGGCGTGTCTGGCGCAGCAAAAAACGCCCACTCTCGGAATTCCAAGAGCGGGCGTCTTGATATTAACTGAAGGCGAGATCGCCTCTTCGAGAACCTCGACTGTGAATCAGAAACATGCCCCGGACTCGAAGGCCGGGTCATGCGGTTCGAGATTACTCCGAGAATGCTGAGTCGAAGGCTCGTCCTGAGGGAGCGAAGTCGATGTTCTTGACGTACTGGCAGGACTCACGTGCACCGTGTTCGCGATCCATTCCGCTGTCTTCCCATTCCACGGACAATGGGCCCTGGTACTTGATGGCGTTCAGAGCGCGGATGACTTCTTCAAAGTTCACGCCACCCCGTCCCATGCTGCGGAAATCCCAGCCTCGTCGTGAATCACCGAACGACAGATGGCTGGCCAGAATTCCGGAACGGCCGTTGAGCGTTACTTTGGCGTCCTTCATGTGAACGTGGTAAATGCGGTTCGGGAAGTACCGGATAAATTCTACTGGGTCGACTCCTTGCCAGATCAAGTGGCTTGGGTCGAAGTTGAATCCGAATTCTTCTCGTCCACCCAGAGCGGCAACAGCCCGCTCAGCGGAATATAGGTCGAAGGCGATTTCGGTGGGGTGTACTTCCAGCGCGAACTTGACTCCGCATTCCTGAAAGACATCGAGGATGGGATTGAATCGCTCGGCGAGCAACTTGAATCCATCGTCGTACATCGATTTCGGTGTGGGAGGGAAGTCGTAAATCAGGTGCCAGACGCTTGAGCCAGTGAAACCATTGACGATACCGACACCCAGCTTTTGAGCCGCACGGGCGGTATTCTTCATTTCCTCGATCGCACGTTGCGTCACCCCTTCAGGCTTGCCATCACCCCAGACGTAGGGTGGAAGAATGCTTTTGTGACGTGCGTCGATATTGTCGAGAATCGCTTGTCCAACCAGATGGTTAGAGATCGCGAACACTTGGAGGTCGTACTTTTCGAGAAGCTCTCGTTTGCGGGCGCAGTAGGTATCATCCGACAGAGCCTTGTCCACTTCGAAGTGGTCACCCCAGCAGGCCAGTTCCAGCCCG
>NZ_DASWWZ010000268.1:0-17060 GCF_036405755.1 Schlesneria sp. | reverse complement strand
GAGTATGCCTACCCTGCTCTGCAGACGATTCTGACGAGCCTTGGTGATCGAGACTCCAATGTGCGGTGGCTGGCGACGTACTCACTGGCGGAACTGGCTCCGGAATCACCTGCGGCGGTTCAGGCACTGGTCAAAGCAACGCACGATCCCGTGTCAAAAGTTCAGGTTGGGGCGGTCTACGCTTTGGGTGAGATGGGTCCCTACGCGAAGAATGCGGGGCCGGATCTGCACAAACTGCTGGAAACGTCAACCGATGCAGAGCTGAAGGAAGCGATTGTGAGTTCGCTGGAACAGATCGAGAAATAGCCGTTTGCCTTACGGCAGACTGTGGCAAATAATCCACCGCCCATTGTCCGAACGGGGACCCAGATGATTCATGTACTTGCTCTGGTCGAAACAATCGAAGGGCACCGCGAAGATTTCTTACGTGAGTTTGCTCAGGTCGCGGTTCCTGTTCGACAGGAGGCGGGGTGCATTGAATATGGGGCTGCAATTGATGCGATCACGGATGTGCCGCAGCAGTTTCTTCAGGGGGAAAATTTCGTATTAATTGTCGAGAAGTGGGAGAGTCTGGATCACCTGAAAGCGCATCTGGTCGCTCCCCACATGGCTGACTACCGAGTTCGCGTCAAGCCGTTTGTAAGCTCGGTGCGCCTGCAAATTCTGGATCCGCGGGTTTAACTGCGGATTCGGGAAGTCGCAGTTGCATAAGGGTATTGGAATTCGTCGGTTGACACGCTTCGGGCGACGGTCTCTAATTCTCGACGGTTGTAGGGCTAATCTCTGGGACAATCCTTTGTTCGATGGTGGGCTCTTTTATCTCGAAATTCAGTAGACAATGTGAGGAGTCAGTTTATGCGGAAAAGTTTGACTTGGATCGCGTGTTGTGTGGCGTTGTCCGCGTTCATTGGTGGTCCAGAAGCTCAGGCTCGTCCACAATACACGAAGGCGTTTATTGCCGCGTATCCGGCTCTCAAGACTGAAGCCGAAGCTGCCAAGTGCGGCATCTGTCACCCAGAAGAGAAGAAAGCTGTTCGCAACGACTATGGCAAGGCCCTGGGTGCCGCTCTGCCAGAAAAGAACACCAAAGGCGAAGAAGCTCTTGCTGAAGCCCTGAAGAAGATCGAAAGCGAAAAGGGCGAAACCGATGGCAAGACCTTCGGCGAGCTGATCAAGGAAGGCAAACTGCCAGGCAAGAAATAATTGCCGTCAGTTTTGCTGGTCACTCTCATAAAATGACCAATTGAAGCCCGATTCTGATGAGTCGGGCTTCATTTATTGCCCTGTTGTCTAAAGAGTGTCTCTTGGCCACGCTCCTCTACGGGTCGCAGAACCGGGCAGCCCGTATTCTTGACGCTTCTGTCAGGCTGTTCCGCTGGCCGCCATCGCCACTTCCCCTGATGCGACTTGCCTCGGAGGGACCACACATGGCAGAATTGTCTCAGGCCGAAACAGTTCCTTTGAGCGGAGTTGACTGGTGTCTGAGGTACGAATCCCTGGTTTGCGGGCATGGGTCTTGGCCCTCGCAATGTTCTGTCAATCGGCGTCTGCACAGGAGAAGATTGTGCTTTGGCCTGATGGGGCACCCGGCGCGGTGGGGACCGAGGAACACGATCGCCCCAGCATCACGGCCTATCTCGCCCCGGCCGATCGTAATACAGGGACTGCCATCGTCATTTGTCCCGGTGGAGGCTACGGTCACCTTGCCGTCGGGCACGAAGGTGAAGACATTGGGAACTGGTTGAACTCGATTGGCGTTTCGGGGTTTGTTCTGCGATACCGAATCGCTCCACGGTACAAACACCCCTCTCCGTTGCTTGACGTTCAGCGTGCCTTGCGAGTTGTGAGAAGCCGGGCCAGCGAGTGGAAAATTGACCCTGCCCGGATTGGGGTATTGGGATTCTCTGCGGGGGGCCATCTCGCCTCGACCGCTGCAACTCATTTTGATGACGGTGACGCTTCGGCAGGCGATCCGATCGACCGGGTCAGTTGCCGTCCAGATTTTGCAGTACTTTCCTATCCGGTCATCACTTTCACGGATGAGTCCGCCATGCACCGGGGCTCACGCAACAACCTGCTGGGGCAGGATCCTTCGGCAGAGCTGATCACGCTTTTATCGAATGAGCTGCAAGTCAAACCAACGACCCCGCCGGTATTTTTATGGCATACGTCCGAAGATAAAGGGGTTCCGCCCGCCAACAGTACGCTGTTCTATCTCGCTTGTGTGAAGGCGGGGGTACCTGCCGAACTGCATATCTATGAGAAAGGGCCGCATGGGATCGGGTTGGCGAAGAAACATCCCGGAGCTGACCAGTGGCCTGTCCAGTGCGAAGCGTGGTTGCGAGGCCGAGGTCTGTTGAGCAAGTAATGTATGGCGAAATGAAGAAATCGGAGCGGTTCCCGTTTTTTCCCGGACGGGATCTTCAAAACGGCTAGAATTGTTTTCGTGTAGTCGAGGGCCGCCAATTTTTTAACACTTTGAATGCCTAACATGGTTGCCAATCCAACCGAGGTCGATTCATCCCCCCTCCCTTCGTCGAAGCGGTCGGCCCCGCAATCCCAGCCACGGCGCAAGCGGACTTGGTTCGGAGTCCTGCAGGATCTCTGCTTCTACTTTCTGGCATACATCTTTTTCGCGTGGCTGACGATCGGTCCTTTTTTCTGGACCTGGCACGCGGCCGTCTATGCTGATGGTCCGAAATGGGTTGCGCAGTTCTACCAGCCCCTTGCATACCTGTGCGAGCTCTGTCCCCCCTTGAGCTGGCTGGTGAACGAGTGGGTCAACTACTGGATTCTTTAAACAAATTTGCAAAAGCTGATGCGTTTGGGCGGGTGAATCAGCAGATTCTTGACTGAAAACTTTGTATTTTGCAGTAGCGACGCAGGCGACTTGTCGTGAATCGCGTCACTAGTGCAATTTGCTGTGGTTTAATTGGTCCAAAAAGACATCATGGTTCAATCCAACAAGGTGTCTATACTCAAAATGCGCCCGAATCGTGCCGGTAGGGCTACCTCGATTTTAAGTCGTTTATTCATCGAAAAGTCACCGCAACGAGAATTTCATGCAGCAGATGCCATGTCGACCCACCAATCTCCTGGAACTGAAACAAAGTGGCTGGGTCTCTAAAACTGTCAAAGAGGAGTTGCGACAGAATTTTTTAATCGCTCTTGCCGCAGGTGACGCTCTATTTCCGGGCATCGTCGGGTACGAACATACGGTCATTCCCGAAATCAATATCGCCCTGATCGCTGGTCACGATATGTTGTTCCTGGGCGAAAAAGGACAGGGCAAAAGCCGTCTGATGCGCACACTCTCGCGATTTCTGGACGACTTCATTCCTTACATCGACCTCCCAGAAGCTCCCTTTCACGATGATCCGTACAATCCGATCAGCCGTGTTTGCAAGGACTTCGTTGCAAATGTTCCACCTGAACAGGTGCCAATCGCCTGGTGGCCGCGAGAGGAACGTTATGTCGAACGGCTGGCTCCTGGCACCAAGTTCGCTGACATCATCGGCGAGATCGACCCGGCGAAGCTCGCCGGTGGGACAAGTATGTCAGCCGAGGAAGCACTTCACTTCGGTCTGATTCCCCGGATGCATCGGGGCATTTTTGCGATGAACGAACTGCCCGAATTAGACGAACTCGTGCAGGTTGGTCTGTTCAATATTCTGGAGGAACGGGACGTCCAGATCCGCGGGTTCCCCGTTCAGTTCGATATTGACGTGCTGATCTTATTCTCTGCCAATCCTGCGACCTATAACCGCAGCGGCAAAGTCATTCCCCAACTGAAAGACCGTATCGGATCAGTCATTCACACGCACTATCCCGAAGATCGTGATCTCGGAATCGAAATCATGGAGCAGGAGTGCGATATCAATCTGGGTGAACCATATCCCGTGGTCGTCCCCCGATTCATGAAGGAAATCATTGAAGAATTGAGTGTTGCGGCTCGCAAGTCGAAGTACATCGACCAGCTTTCCGGTGTGAGTGCCCGCTTCAGTATTGCCAATTACGGAACAATGATCGCCAGTGCTCGTCAGCGCGGTGCACGCTTGGGCGAATCTCCGGCTGTTCCCCGAATCAGTGACCTTGGTCACTTGTACTCGTCGTCTCTCGGGAAGCTCGAGCTGGACCTGATGGGCAGTCATCAGATGAATGAACGTCAGATCCTGGACTCGCTGATTGCGGAAGCGATTCGGACTGTGTTCGAGGAGTACATCGACAAGCACGGAATCGACGAGATCGCAGAGATTTTCAGTAAAGGGGTCAAAATCGAAGTCGGCGACATGCTTCCGTCGTCCCATTACTCCGAACGGCTGAAGCGGGTTCCACCTGCGTGGGACAAGGCGTTTGAAGTTAACGCATCATCGGATGCAGCCGTGCGTGCCTCGTGCGTCGAATTCGTCCTGGCGGGCCTTTATGCGACCGAGAAGATTTCTCGCAGCCAGTCTCGTGGGAGGATTCGTTATGACATCTGAACGTACTCTAGGCGGCGTCATTCATACCTATCAGAGGTATGACCCCGCCACCATCCCCAGTCCGACTCTACCACCTCCTGACCTGGTTTCCCCTGCGATGGAGCATATGCTCGAGTTCGGAAACATGCGCGAGCTGACGGATGAGGAACTCGCGAGGGCGATCAAGCTCGATATTCGTCAGATTGCCGGATTAGGACCGAGTCTCGAGTCGCTCATGCAGATGTTGCTGGAGCGAAAGAAAAAGATCCTGGAGACCTGGGAAACAAAAACGGTCGTTGCTGCAGCGAGAGATGCCTTCCTCAAGCGGGCTCAAAGTGCCTCACCACCCGACCGGTTGAAGACGGAATTCAAGAAGGCCGTCGACGAAGAGCAGATCCGGGATCTGGAACGAATCTGGTACGAGACGAACGACGATCACTCACGCTTCGCGCGTCAGGTCGTTCAGTTGATTGACCGCTTGGGCCATGTTTATCAGGTCGAGGAACTCGCCTCGAAGTACCCGTTTACCGGCCGAAAGTCCCTTAGCATCGATAATGCCCTCGGTGTGAAAGAAGAACTGGAGACAATCGACCGTTTACTGAAGCAGTTGGAAGATGCCGCCAAGACGGCACAGATCGCTGTGATTGATCTCTCTGAACTCAGTCAGTTTGCCGATGCCGAGCAGCTCGAAGAACTGACGGCCATGCAGCGGCAGATTGAAGAACTGGTCCGGCAACTGGCCGAACAGCAGGGACTTGAACGGACCAGGCGCGGGTATCAGTTAAGTCCGCAAGCGTATCGCATCTTTCAAGGACGACTGCTCGAGCAGATTTTCAGTCAGCTTCAGGCATCCCGAACCGGCCGCCATCTGGGCCCGATCCAGGGGGAAGGGGCTGTTGAAATGGCGGCCACTAAACCGTACGAGTTCGGGGATTCGGCCTCGCAGATGGACATTCCGCAATCCTTGGTAAATGCCATGGTTCGTGACCCCGCACGACCTTTGCATCTGCGGTCTGAAGATATCGTCATCCACAGGACTCGTAACAACCCCAAGTGCGCGACCACTGTGCTGATGGATATGAGCGGGTCGATGCGTCAGGGGGGGCAGTATATGAACGTCAAACGGATGGCTTTGGCGCTGGATGGCCTGATCCGGCGCGAGTATCCGGGCGACTTTCTCCAGTTCATCGAGATGGCGTCGTTTGCCAAGCCACGTCACTTCAGTGAGGTCGCAGCGCTCATGCCTAAGGTCGTCACCATCTACGACCCCGTCGTCCGGTTGCGAGCAGACATGAGTCGAGAAGAGGTCACGGAATCCGATATTCCCCCCCACTTCACTAACATTCAGCATGCTCTTCAGCTGGGTCGGCAGTTTCTGTCGACTCGCGACACCCCGAACCGGCAGGTCATTCTGATCACTGACGGGTTGCCGACAGCTCATTTTGAGGGACAGCATCTTTACCTCCTATATCCCTCTGATCCCGCGACGGAAGCAGCGACCATGAGGGAAGCGCTTCTGTGTCAGCGGGAAGGAATCACGATCAATATCTTTCTGCTTCCAAGTTGGTCACAAACTCGCGAAGACATTCAGTTTGCACATCGTCTTGCAGAGACGACCAAAGGTCGTGTTTTCTTTACGGCCGGACGTGATCTCGACCGCTTCGTCGTCTGGGACTACGTTAACCACCGCAAGTCGATTCTCGGCTAAAGCACTTGCGGTTTGGACGTGGGCTCGTATCCGGTCACGCCTCGGTGTACCTCGACTTCCGGCCGTGCTTATTTCGTGAGTCAGGGGGGCCGTTCATTCTCTCTCCGCCTCCAATTTATGCGTAGGGGACCTCGACGCCGGCACGTCAGCAGAAATGCGGGTTGCCGGCCTCCGTGAATCGGCTTTCGGCTGCAGCAAGCGATTCAGATCCCCTCGTCCGTTCCTGAGGTCATTGAGCTCATTCGGCGTGACTTGAATTGAATCGGGTACGGAATTGAAGAATTCCTCAACCTTTTCGATCAAGTCGTCTCAAATTTCCCAGTCTGCACAACCGATACACACAGAAGATGATTCATGGTGGCTTCCTTTCGTTTCTGAGCCCCCATGTCGGGTATGAGTCCTTTCAAAAATCAGCCCCTGCGTCGAGGATGGCCACGGCGGGGATACCTCGCCTGTTGCTCATGGTCGATGGCTCGCGACCTTGTGTAAGTCGATTAGCAGAATTCTGCGTGAGATTGTGGCAAAAATACTAGACTACTTTGAATCCGTCGCGAGGCGCGGCCCAGGACGCTCGTCCGCTGGGCTGGCACTTCTTCTGGTCCTTTTCATCTCCGCCACATCCTCGGCTGACGATTTGATCCCGCGTCGACTGCTGGAACTGGACGATTCTCGGCAAGAGACCTCGCTTGCGGCAGAATTTGCCGATCGTCTGGAGCAGGAAAGCGAGCTACTCAAACCAGACAATGCATTTTACGAGGGCAATGACGTCGAGGCAGGTCAGGTCGATCTCAGTGGCTACTTCAATGCAGATCCTGATGTCACGGGCACGGAACCTCCTCTGCCCAAGAAGTCATCTTTTGAAAGTCTGGCCTCCGAATTCGCCAGTCGCCTTTCCGCTGTGGAAAAAAGCCTGACCAAGCGGGATGAAGCCGATGCGAAGAAGGCCAAGCAGTACCCCACCCACAAGCTCACGGGCTTCCTTCAACTCGACACCGGCTTTTACGCTCAGTCCCCGGAAAACATTGCCACGGTGGGCGACGCACAAAATGGAACGGGATTCCGTCGCGCTCGTTTTGCCGTCCAGGGTAAAGTCGCTGAGTTCACGAACTACCAGTTGGAAGTCGACTTTGCGACCGCCGGTCGCCCCAGCTTTTTCGACAACTATGTTGAGCAGGGAAATCTTCCCTTCTTCGGTGAGGTTCGTGCTGGCCAGTTCCTCCAACCCTTCAGCGTGGATGCGATGAGCGGTTTCCGGAACCTCCCCTTTCTGGAACGATCGCTTCCGTTTCTAGCATTCGTTCCTTTCCGCCGTGTCGGGATTATGTCGTCCAATGCTTCAGAAGATGAGATGACGCACTGGGCATACAGTATTTTCCGAACGGGTGGCTACAACAATGCCCCTCTTGGGGATTCTCGCTTTGCGACCGACTTTGGCAACATTGGTGGCTTTTCGTTCTCCACGCGAGTCACGCACTTATTGTACTATGATGAGTGCGCTGAGGACCGAGACTTATGGCACATTGGCGCTGCTTATAACTATGGCCGATTAGGAGCTAATGACGCCAAAGGAAGCGGCGCTCCAGGAAACGCAGGCAGTCCCGAACCTTTCTATCAGGCGAGAACAACGCCCGAATTCGGGCCTCTCGGCTATCCTGAGCTGTCTGCGAGTTTTGGAAATGCGGTGAATGGGACTCCGATCTTCGTTGATACAGGGCGATACCAGGCGGATTATTTCAATCTCTTCGGACTCGAAACCGTTTATCAATCCGGCCCTCTCAGTTTCCAATCGGAATACATGGCCACGGTTGTGGAAAGTGTCGTAGGGCCTGTCTTCTACCAGGGGGCCTATGCTGAAGTCATGTATCGGTTAACGGGCGAGCATCGCCGTTATGACAAGAAGTTGTCTGCCCTGCGGAATCCTATCCCTAACTCTAATTTCCTGCCGCTCAAAACGGGCGAGATTCGAGGTTGGGGGGCCTGGGAAGTCGCGGCCCGCTGGTCTGTCGTCGACCTCAACAATCCTGATAAGCTCGACGGTCATTACTACAATAGTGCTACCAATTCCTATGATGGGACTAACAAGGCCGGAAACGGACTGTTGAACGACGCGACTCTAGGGATGACCTGGTTCTTGAATGCTCATACCAAGCTGCAGTTGAACTGGATCCACGCCATGCTGAGAAACCAGGCCAAAGGGTATAGCTCTGCCGACTTGTTCGTCAGTCGAATCCAAGTCGATTTCTAATTCAACGATTGGCCGTGGTTCCTGTCTTTCCCGACGCATGGATCGACGTGCAGCAGCGATGCAGACCCGTCGATTTTGACACGACAGCTCTCCTGCCCGATGCTCTGAGTTGAGAGCCAACAATCGAAGCGTCGGGTCAATGCCTCGATTGACCGTCATTCTTTCGGTGCTTCAGGCTTCTTTTCGGGCTTTGGTCGAATTTTCCCCGACTGAACGTCTTTGACAACTTCGGCAACTTGAGCCGGATCATTCGTTGCCAGGACGTGTTCAATGCGCGAGGCTGGCGTTCCCAGCCGGTCCATGATTTCTTTCGCCGTCTCCCAGAGTTTTGGCTTCTTTTTATCAGGTGCCAGATAAAGTTCCGTCGCCAGTTCGGCCAAGCGCTGTTCATCCAGCGCCGGCCGGTTGTCGTAGTATCTCTGGATGACTTTCTTCTGAAATTTTGAGTAGTCGCGTTCAGCCATGTCGCATCCCCTTGGAAGTAAAATCTCTGCGGGGAACTGTATCGACCGTCCCCTTGCCCAACATTGGAAAAAGGTAAAAACACAAGCTCCGCTGTTGAATGCTCCAGACGTCCCCACGTCCACTATTCATGAATCCACCGAAGTCCGCCCCAGTAGCCAAATTCGTATGACCAGCCTGTGGCAGTGTTGAGCAGTTCCAGCCGAACCTCACGTCCGGCAAATTTACTGAGATCAACTTTGACCGTTGCCCAACCGTCGGGACAGGTTTCGGCATTGATTTCCTGCCTCAAAATCTGTTCGCCATTTGCCTTGATCTGAAGTCTCCAGTCACCCCTTGGATCATGGCTGACATCAATCATCAGTGTCGTTCGCACTCCTGCCGGAATGGCAAAGGTTCCGCTGAGGACACACGGTTTCTGGGCCGATACCGGGTGAGTTCGCAGGACTCCGATCCGTCCCCGATGTTCCTTCAGCACGCCGATCCCGAGTTCACCCGAGGCGGTTGTGTTGAAGCCTGGCAGGATCTCATGAATCAGTGGACCGAATTCCGCAGGCTTCAAGGTCTCTTTAGGGATGACCTCGCCGGCACCCGCAAGAAGGCGACCAGACTTATCTGACGGGTGCTTGTCCAGCGAAAGGAACGCAAACAGATCGACAATTTCTGTGGCAGAGAGCTGCTTCTCGATCTGCTCAGGCATCAACGAGATCTCATTGACATTCAGTTCATCAATATCTGAACGAGGAACAACCTCTTGCTTGCCCCCCTGCACCTTCAGCACGATTCGTTGCGGACTGTCCTCCACCAGCAAGCCGTTTAAGACTCGACCACTATTAGTCACCACGGTGTAAGACCGGTAGCCGGCACCGATCACCAGGCTGGGGTCGAAGACGTTCGAGAGCAACTGTTCAAAATTGTTTCTTCCATTGAGCGTGATATCAGGACCAACTTCTGCTCCTTCTCCGTAGATCTTGTGGCACTGAGCACAGATCTTTTTGAACGCTTTCTCGCCTGCAAATGGATCACCCGGAGTTCGTCGGATCAGTTGTCGCATCTCGGCAATGTAGCGATCACGATTCGGATCGCGACCTTCTCGCACCTGACCCCAATGAGACGTAAGCAACTTACTCAGCTCTTCGTCTTTCAGATCATTCAGTCGGCGAGCCTGATTGACGTTCATCGTTGTCGAAGGGACCTTCCTGGCACCCATGGCACGCAGCAGGTCTTTGGCCCAACTCGCGCGTTGGGTCAGAAGTTCAACAGCGCGGGTCTGCAACTCAGGGTCGAACTGGTCGAAGCGTTCGAGAATCATCGCCGCAATTCGAGGGTCGTCATGCTTACTCAATGAGGCGAAGAGTTGCGACTTGAACGGAGACGACGAGGTCTTCGAATCCAACGCCTGAGAAATTGCTGCCAGCAGGCCTTCGTCCCGGATTGTGATCAGCGAGTTCAACGCCAGCAGACGCTGTTCCGGTGACTGGGTGTCAGAAACAAAGACTTGACGCACCGCTTTGATCCCGCTCGGATCGTTCCAGCTTGTTGCGAGGAAGGCGGCAGGCAGGTACATCGGGGAGTCCGCTTTGCCGTGCAGCACAGGTTGCAATGTTGCTTCCATCGCGTGCTTCATTTCTGCGAGATGGTCAGCAGTCAACTCACGGTTCTGCACTTTCATCGAGAGTCTCTGTAATCCCAGTGCAGCAGTTTCAGGGTGGTTTTCCGCCAGGAATGCAATTAATCCCGCGATCACGTTGGCATCGAAAGTCTGACGTCCGAGCAGCCGATCGATAATTCGTGGCATGAGGGAAATCAGTGCCGCGTTGTCTTTCATCCCGGGTTGTTCCAGCAGAGCCACAAACTGTTCTGCCGATGCCTCCAGCTTGGGATGCAGGTTCTGCCAGATGATCCGGGACAGATGCGTGTCTTCGCCGAGATTTGCCAGCACATTCAGATAGAGGCGGAACAGTGCTTCCCGTTGCTCTGGGCCTTGTGCGTCAGAGGCGGCGGCCTGTTTCGCGGCGGCGATCACGTACTGCAGGACCTCATTCGAGTTCTTCGCGTCAGGAGCCAGTTCCGAGAAACGGTCGATCGTCGGCGCGAACTGAGGATGGTCCCCCAGGAACCGCATTTGCCAGCTCCGAATGGTGGAGTTGGTTTCCTGACGACTCCACTTTGCCAACTGTTCTGTTTCACTAACGGACAGCCCGCACAAGGTCATGAATAACCGGTGGCGATGCTCGCTTGTGACGTTCGAAACTTGCGGCGCCGTCAGTGCTTTCAGCAGCTTGGTCGCAATCGCGGAAGTGTTCCGCTCCTGCAGGATGCGGCGTGCGGTGTCACGCAGAAAATCGTTGCCAGCCCCCAGACGCTGGATCAGTTCGTCGTCGGATTCGGCCGCCAGATTCAGTTTCGGTGAAACCCGTGGCGTCTCCTTGTACCGGACGCGATACAACCGACCCTTCAGCCGATCAAGACCCGCCGGGTCCCGATTTGCGTCCTGATAACAGTGGTACTGATCATACCAGTCCAGCACGTACAAGCTTCCGTCTGGACCCGTCTTCTGCACCACGGGCATGAACCATGCATCGTTGGCGGTCAGAAAATCAGGTTCACCAAAGCCCTCATACGTAGAGCCGTTGGGGTGGATTCGATCGACGTTGATACATCCACCGTGGATGTTCCCCATATACAGCTTCCGACGGTACTGCTCTGGATAGGCGTCTGAATCAAAGAAATGGATACCACAGTACGCCGCCTTCTGATGTTTGTGTTTGACGATCGACTCGATCTTCCAGGTGAACGGCGGATAGGGCCCCCCCTGCCGGTGGTAGTATCCTGTCTCGACGAGATGCCAGAGATGGTCGATGACACAGGCGGAGACGAACGCTTCCCCCTCGTCATTAAAGGCGATCCCCCAGGGGTTACTCGTCCCTTCACTGAAGACCTGGAATTCACGGGTTCGTGGATGAATTCGGAACAAAGCACACGTCAGTGGCCAGCCGGGATGCTGGGCATCGAAGTTCGGATTTGTGGGGACGTAGCGGACATTAGAATGATTAAAAACCCCGTTCAGACCGTACAGCCAGCCGTCGGGACCCCACGTCAATGAGTTGGGGAGCTCGTGCGTGTCGGTGCGGCCGAATCCGGTAACGACAACTTCCTGCTTATCTGCTTTGCCGTCGCCGTCGGTGTCCTGCACAAACAGGATGTCGGGGGCATTGGCAACCCAGACACCCCCATGTCCGACCGCGATGCCGCTGGGAATATTCAGGCCATCAAGGAACACGGTCACTTTATCCGCTTTCCCATCCCCGTCGGTATCTTCGAGAATCTTCACGCGATCCTGGCCCGGGCCTGGTTCGCGGCGGGGATATTCCAGTGATTCGGTCACCCAGAACCGTCCTCGCTCGTCGATGGTCATGGCGACCGGATTGACAAGGTCTGGTTCTGCGGCAACGACCTCGACGGTGAAGCCCTCGGGCACCGTCATCAGCTTTGCTGCCGTCACAGCATCGCGAGGATCATTCGGTGGCTCGTCCTGAGCGTGAGGAATCAGCCGTGTTTTGGTCTCCTGAGCACCCGACGTCGAACAGAGCAACAGGCTCAATCCCAAACCGAACAGAAATCGCATGGACGTCCGCATCAATCCTGATTCCTTCCAAGTGAGCCCCTGGGTCGAGCCCTTGCTGAAGTTGCCAAAAGGCGGATTGTAACCAATCCAGACGCACTTCCAACGATCAGGGGCCACCCACGATGGCTTTGTTCAGTTCCTCAGCGGAGGGAGACTGAATCGAAAATTGAGCCTTACAAAATTCACCATGGTCCCTGGGTGATCATCGTGCGTGCTGGCAGAAATCCGGTGTTCGTTCGGCTTCGATTTGCTTAGACGAGACGCGTCCGGGCCAAGTTGATGGAACGGTCGCGGCGATGATAGAGCCTATCGAGCCCATTCGAGTCTCAACATCACTTGAGCACCCGGATCCACCCGAAGCCGTTCCGCGCCACTCCCGAAGAATGAGTCACCGAGGAAGTACGAACGGTCGAACAGGTATGCAGCGGACAAGTCCAGATAGAAGCCCTTGCCGAGTGATCTCTGTATTCCGGTTGCGAGTCGCTGGTCAAAATTGAAGAAACGCTGTCGTGTGTCGACGCGATCCGCGAGTTCATAGCCCTGGCTATGAGTCATGTAGCCACCATAAAGAGTCCATGACTCGTTCGGCGTCCAGCGCAACGTTGCATTCGCGTTGGTCAGCGGAAGATAGCTCATATTAAACGAGACGGTCTCGGTGGGACGATAGGTCAGCGAAAAGGGAATGCCGATATTCATTTGAAACTGATCGCTCGGCCGCCAGGCATAAGCGACACCGGGGATTGGAAATCTCAATTGCCCTAACGGGGAATAGAACAGGCTGAAATTCCAGGCATCGCGCTCACTCGCAGGGATGTTTAAGAAGGTCAGCAGGTTCGCATTGACCTCCCGGATCGAAGCGAAGGGGCGATCGCTGGACGAACCGGCACCGACCATTCCTCCGAAAGTCCAGCCGTTGTCGAATGAGTGAATATGCATCAAACTCAGGTTGATGTTCCATAACTCGTCCGGGAATGGCATGGTCGTTCCCGGAAGGGTTGCATTGGTCCGAAAGGTGTCGTGCTCGAGCCGCGTGCTCAAGATCCAGATCCCGTTGGAACTTCTGCTGATCGGAACTCCCACGGCGAAGCCTTCACCTCGTGCTTCCAGAGATCCCGGTTGGTTTCCTAAACCGCTCGCAGGTTGAAAGAATGAGTAAGCATAGACGGGTCTTCCTCCCCCGGCGGGACTTCCCATCCCCCCCATGGGTGAGCCGCTGATGCCCCCCATGCCCGGTCCGCCTCCCCCCGTCTTGATCGACCGGACAAGCGGTGGAGGGAGATTCTCGAGTTCCTCGTTGGTCGATTCAGGCGTTTCAAACGACTGCATTTGCAGTAGAGGAGACTCGAAAAAGTCCTCTTCCGCAGGAGGGAGTGGTGTTTGCCCCGTTGCTGGCCCCGAAGCCAGCAGCGTGAAGCATACAAGGATCAGACTGAACCCAACCCGCTCTTGCGAACGCATTTGAGATTGTCACCTGTTTGGAGAACATGGCCACCACTCTCGAGGCCTGCATCGACTTCCAACCGACTGAGGATCTCCAGTATCCTCGCTCGATCAGCCCGTCCTTAAAACATCGACAGGGGCGGGAATGTAACCGCATCCGATGACCTGCAGAAGATCAGTTCAGACGTAATTACAGTGCAATAGGACTTCGCTGGTAAGCGGTAAAGCGATCGACGGGTCCTGTTTTTGTTCGGGGAACGACAGGCACGAGATAACCTGGGGGAACCGCGAAAGGTAAGCTGATGTCGACTGTTGGCATCGAAATTCCAAATATCTTAGGATCCTTTTCCGGCCGGAATCCGAGTCCCGGAAAAATGGTGATTCGTCAAGTCCCTCGATCGGACGTTTCCGGCCGACCCGTCATCACTTCTACTCTCTCAATCAGGATACTGGCCGATGTGGCGTCGATTTCCATTCGTGGTGGCTGCTTTGGGGATGTCGTTGCTCGGTGAGACAGGTTTGTCGGCCGCAGATGCGGCGGGCAAAAAATATGTCATTATTCATTCTGACGACGCCGGGATGTCACACTCGGTCAATCTGGCCACGATCGAGGGAATGGAGAAAGGATGTGTCTCGTCCGCCAGTATCATGGTCCCCTGCCCCTGGTTTCAGGAAATGGCCATCTATGCGAAAGAACATCCCGAAAAAGATTTCGGGCTGCATCTGACATTGAATTCGGAATGGAAAACGTATCGCTGGGGACCGGTCGCGCCGCGTGAAAAAGTTCCGAGTCTGCTCGACAAGGACGGGTTTCTGCACCAAGGTGTCCCCGCCGTCGCCGCCAGTGCAAAGGGGAGCGAAGTCGAGATCGAACTGCGGGCACAGATTGAGCGAGCCAGGCACTTTGTCGTTCCGGTGACTCATCTTGATACGCATATGGGAGCCCTCGTCAGCCGACCGGACCTTGTTGAGATCTACGTGAATCTGGGGATCGAATACAACCTGCCAGTGCTGTTCATCCGCAACGCCCATCTGGATGCTCGCACCGCGAAGGAGTATCCAGCCCTGGCCGAAAAGACAGCGGAGTTATCGCAGGCCCTCGACGCGAAACAACTGCCCATTCTCGACGCGTTGTATCAGTTCTACAGCGGCCCGTCGCACGAAATACGGAAGCAAAGCTACCTCAAGGCTCTGCGTGAACTGAAACCGGGGGTCAGTGAAATCATCATCCACTGCGGCATTGATAACGAGGAACTGCAGGCCATCACAACAAGTTCCGCCAACCGCGACGGAGACCGCCGTATCTTCACCGACCAATCCGTCATCGACGAAATCAGGAATCTGGGAATCGAAATCATTACCTGGAAACAGTTTCACGAAATGACAGCCAGGTCAGCACCCTAGTCACAATTCGCGTCCTCATCGAAAAAATCAGGTCGGCAGAATCGCCCCCACTTCTCTTATCCAGTCTTTCAGCGCTGCGGCGGGTCCAAGTTTCTTCAGAGAGAATGCGCGCTGCACATCGATGAGCACCTTGAGCACCTAATTGCGAAACCCCTTATTTTCATGGGTTTCGATTAGATGCTCATGTTGCTCAACCTTGAGCATCTTGAGCATCTAATCAAGCCAGTCAAAAACAGCGGCGCCCCATCATTTTCAATCTCCTCCTCAATCGATCAGACCGCACACCGACCAACGCAAGCGTTTCCGCTCACAATCCGGATAGCAATGAAAACAAAATCATCGCAACACGAACCAGCGAAAACCGGCGTCGAGTCTACCGATCAGTATTGAAAAAATTATATTAAACCGCGTTGTTGACGTCAAGGGTTTTTGTCGCTGTGTGGCAGCGTCAGGCATCGTGCGTGCACGCATAAGACATCCTCGACTTAAGCGATTGATCCCTCGCTCAAAATCATCAAAGTGTCGGGAGCAGAGAAAGGCTGGCGTCTCATCACGAGCGTCTCGCAGGGGCATCGTGACAGGCGAACCTCACTGCGAAGGGCCAGCTTGCCCAGTGTGATTCAGCAATCAGAGTCGGACCCGCAATCAACGGCAGCCGTCTTGAAGTAGCCCGGGCGGTCCCTCGCCAGGAAAGCCGAATCGCAACTCCGCAACCGCCTGCAACCTCCAGTTCCAAAATGTCAAAAGGGAAGGCTGTACCCCGGATCGTTTCAGGAAGGGCCTTTCAGCGTGTCACGGAATTGAAAACTCAATCTGTGGTTCCGACGTTCGATTCTTCTGTGTGTCCCTGAGCTTCGAGTCGAAAGTAATTACGAAGAGTCTCGTTGCCAGCACCACCGGCCCAGCCTAAAGCCCTGCGAGCTTTGATGGCGTTGAACTTCACCGGACCCGGTCGCAACGACAATGTTCTGAGTTCCTTTGGATCCGCCGTAAAATCGATGAACATCCGACTTTGGTATTTCTCGAATGTCCAATCACTGACGCGCGCGCCCTTAGCTTCGTATAATTCACGTAGATCGTCCCAAGAACGGGGCCATTCACCTTCATGCTCGCGCATGTACTCGGTGACCAAATCGAAGGCGCCCCACTCGGCATAGTAATCGTCAATGTCGGATTCGACATCCCAACATAGAGTAAGAACATGAAAGCCAATAACGAAGATAACAGTTGTGATAAGAAGACATATAAGAAGAAATACAGTAACCGAATGTAAAATTGCGTACAAAAAAACCTTCACTCGCATCTTAAAAGATTGCATCTCTCCACAGTCCCTTGATTCGTCGCCTTGAAAAGAAAACCTCAGCTTGCTGAGATGCAAGATGTCTCTTTGATTTACATTCTATTCAGCCACGGACACAGTGACACTGTACTCTATTGTCGCAATACGAAGTGCCGGCCAGTCTTGTTTCAGTGTCATATAGTCAGTTGACAACGTAAAGTCAAAATGTCATTGTGTTTGATGGAGGGCGGATTCCAAAATCGTAGGCATCAGACAGCGAGTTCGGGCGTGACGGAAGTTGTTTGATGGAAGAGTTCTTCTGCTCTCCCTGCTTTGATCCATGCTAGGATTCGGATGATCGTTTCCGCGTTCTCCCGTAGCCAGTAGACGGCATTGCTTTTGACACGCAGGTTGATGACGCGACGAACGGCGCT
>NZ_DASWWZ010000267.1:0-16519 GCF_036405755.1 Schlesneria sp. | reverse complement strand
TTGAATATGTGCTGGCTCAGGCGTTTGTTCAGATTGCAGCCACGCTGACCTGGCAAACGACGATTGCCAGACTGCTGGCGGCAAAGGATACGTGGACGGGACAGAAGGTCTACATCGGCACCAGCTTCTTCTTCGTCTGTCGCTTTCTGATCCCCGGTATCTGGGGGATCGCAGCACTCGCGATGCTCAGCCCTGACATTCTTGCGTCGCGGGCAACCGATCCCTCCAACGCCACGTTGCAGGCGATGCCCATTTACCTCAGCACGTTCGTTCCGATCGGTCTCATGGGATTGCTGGTGGCGGCCATGCTGGCAGCAGATATGTCGACCGACTCGTCCTACATGATTACCTGGGCGGCAGTCATCTATAACGACATCCTCGGCCCGTTCCGCCGAAGCAAAACGTCCGAAGCAACAGGTCTGCTGATTAACCGTATGATCGTCGCCGCAATCGGGGTATTTCTGTTCTTCTACGGCCTCTTTTATAAACTCGAAGGGGGCCTGTGGGATTATCTGACCACTACGGGAACGGTTTATCTTTCCAGTATGTCAGTGCTGCTGATCGCCTGCTGTTACTGGAAAGGGGCCAATAACTGGGGCGCTGCCGCCGCGATTGTCGTCGGTGCCGCATTTCCCATCGGTTATCTGGTTCTGGAGAAGACAATTCCCGGCGGGGCTGCGACTTTGCATGATTCGTACGGATTCACGCAGGACCGGGCCAAAATTTCTGCCTTCGCGCTTTCCGCAGTGTCCATGGTACTCTTCTCGCTGCTGAAGCCCCGGCCCGCTGCACAGAACTGATGTCGCCGCCTCGCTTGCTCATGAACCTGGATGAAAGCACATTCATGGAAACGTATCGCTGGTTCTGGAGTCTGCTGGCCATCGCTACACTCGTCTGGTACAGCACGATCACTTTGTTCGTTGCTTACAAAGGGGTGTTTGATATCCAGCAGATGCTGAAAAAATTGAGCGGCGGAGACTTCAACCCCGATGCGCCGGAAGCACCGGCCACCGGAAACGAGCAGTAGTTCGCCGCAGTCGCCCCCCCCTCTGACGCATCCAGACAAGACACGCTTTCGGAACGACACCGTCATGGCAAAGATTTACTACGTGGGCGACTGGGCCATTCAACTGGGGCCGGTCTACGCCGAATCTCCTTTTCACCACTCCGTGAAAGGGACAGAAATCTTTAACTATGGTAAGTGGCTGAAAGAAGCGATTGAATCGACCGGCGAGCACCAGGTGACCAGTGTCCCCGGTTGGGACTTTTACATGCTCAAGCCGGGGGAATACGAAGAGATCCTCGCGTCCTACGACGCCGTGATCTTTTCCGATGTCGAGGCGCGAAACTTTCAACTGGCCCCCGCCTTCTTCAAGCGGGAAGGCTTCGGCCAACAGATCCTGACGTTTCCAGATCGGATTCGCTTGACGATCGAAGCTGTAGAAGGGGGGATGGGCGTCATGTTTCTCGGGGGCTGGCAAAGCTTCAGCGGAGACCATGGCATGGGGGGCTGGGGACGCTGCCGGCTGCGTGAACTCCTGCCCGTCACCTGCCTCGACTACGAAGACCTCGTCGAGAGCACCGAAGGCTACACGGCGGAAGTGCTCGATGCGGACCACCCGATCCTGAGAGGAATTGATTTCTCATCCCTCCCACCGATCCTGGGATACAATCAGGTCAAGCCGAAAGAGGGAGGACAGATCATCGCCCGCTGGACCGGCACGACCGACCCGCTGCTCGCCGTCGGCCAGATCGGCAAAGGTCGGTCGATCGCCTACACCTCCGATCCAGCCCCGCACTGGGGCTGTAACTTCGTCTTCTGGGAACATTACAACCGCTTCTGGTTGAATGTGGCCGAGTGGCTCGTCGGGGCACGCTGAACGATCGTCACCTTGACCAGTTGATACACACTGTCGCATCGCATCGACTTCAGCTGGATTTCACCTAGTTCCCGCCGACTAGTGCTTGAAATGCGCGTCTCGACAACCGATGGTAAGAAAGTAATGAATCATTACGAAACTCTTGCCCGCGCATGACGGTCTGCCGTTAGTGAGGCAGACGATTCAACAGGTGTATCCATTCAAGGAAAGTCAGATGCAACGACGTGATCTACTGATTCTCAGCCTGGCGTTTTTTGGCTTTCTGGGTCAGGCAAACGCCGCGGACGCCGATCCTACCGGTACCTGGAAATGGTCCTTCACCAACCCCCAGAACAATCAGTCACGTGACGTGACTTTGAAGCTGAAGCTCGAAGGAGACAAGCTGACCGGATCGATGCCCGGCCGTAACAACAACGAAGTCAACATCGAAGACGGCAAGTTCAAAGACGGCGTCGTCTCATTCTCCGTGACCCGAATGAGAAACGGTAACTCGTTCACCACGAAGTACTCGGGCAAACTCGAAGGGGACACCATCACCGGCAAGACCGAAAACGAACGGAACGGGTCCACCCAGACGCGCGACTGGGTCGCCAAGCGAGAAAAGTCCTGATCCCGTCTGATACGAACAACATAACCACAGCGTCCCTCACCGGAGCTGTGGTTTTTGTTTTCCCTGTTGCGACCAATGAACATTCAGGGGCACGACGGGCGATCGAACCAAAGGTCCCCCCCCCCCCACGGTAGGCCATCCGGTCTGCAAGCCTCTGCTTCCCTCCCAGTCGATGCTCACTTATTGCGGCGGCTTGGGTTTCAGCTTCACAGTGAGTTGCTCGATCTGAAATTGCACCCCGATGGGATCGAAGATCTGCTTAAAGAAATCGTCTGCCGAGACCTTCCTCACTTTGATCTCGACTTTCTGCTGAAGATCAATCCCCGCGGCAAGGAACTCGCCTTCATCGTATTCGAAGGTCACCGCCGATTCCTCGAGCTTCTTCATGAGAGCGAGCACCGGAACCCCGGAAGCCTCCAGCGAGAATTGCTGCTCTCGCAGCGGCTTCGGAGCTTCAATGCGAGTCGAGCCGCCAACCGGTTCACCCCGGAGCAGCCCCGCGACCGCTTCCTGATCCTCAACAGTCCCTTTGACAACAATGTCCGTTTTGACGAGCTGTGCATCGACACGCGGCAGTTGTGAACGAATCATCTCCAGCGCTTCGTCCCGCTTCTGCCGGGACCGATGCTTGCGTTCGACGGCAACTGTTTCCGGGACCGGCATCAGTTCGATACTCGCCCCCTGTTCACGCCACCCGAAGGTCAAATCGAACTGGATCAGCACGACGCTGAGGGCCTCAATAACCGAGACATCGGGCAGCGTCATCCCCGCCCACAGGTCGTGAGGAATCAGATCAGCGTTAGAAACCGTGATCCTGGCACTCTGCGAAAATCGATCGAGCACTTCACGCGGAGTCTCAAGATCCCGCGACGTGAAGGTTTGATGTTTCAATAGTTCCGAACGTCGCCCACGAGCAATCCCGCTCTCCCTGGATTGCACCTCAAGTTCTCTCTGTTCGATCAGGGTTCTTAGCTTTCTGGCAGCCTGCCGGGGACCGATGTAGACCACATTATCGGGGAACGACACGTCCGCATCAGCGTGCCGGGCAATACTGAGCAGCCCCGTCCGCAAAGAAGCGGTGGTCACGTCGATCGGCAGTTCCACGGAAGGATCAACCCTGCGATCGATCACAATGGCGATTTGCCGATCGGCACCGACATCATTCAACAGCGCTCGATATTCCACACTCGTCCAGCTACCGGAAAAGGGCTGTTCGAGCTCCTGTCGATAGCGGGCTCCCGTGAGCCATTCGACGGACGAAGTGAGTCCCGCGGTCGAATCAGTCTGACCGTATGCCGAGGCAACCAGCACAAGCAGCACGGGAAGAATCAGAAGAAGCGTTCGTGCTTCCGATGGCCGTTCCATGAAAAATCCCCTGTAGCGGACGCCAAAATGCAATGTTACCATAACTTCAGACGATTTCGATGCGCCGCTGTTCCGCGAGGAGCCTTTGAAATTCGACATCCCTTCCAACAGGTCTCTTAGGTCAGCGTAAAATCAAATCCTTGAGCGGAACGAGCACTTCTCGGCCCGACGAGTTTCGCCAGCACCGAACGCCCCTATCTTGAAGAGCAGCGACATATGAATCCGACACACGCCGTCGGCATCGACTTGGGTACAACATATTCATGTATTGCCTATTTGAACGAGCACGGCGAACCGGTTTCGATCCCCAATAAAGATGGCGAACTTTCGACTGCTTCGGCGGTCTTCTTCGACGGTAACGAGGCCATCGTCGGCACCGAAGCCCTGCGCAATTCCATCCGGCATCCCGATCGAGTGATCGTACATGCAAAACGGTATATGGGCAGCCCCACTCACCGCTGGAAGATCGCCGGGAAAAGCTACTCACCCGTCGATGTCAGCACGCTCATTCTGAAATCACTGCTCGATTCTGCTCGCGAGAAACTCGGCAATATCACGAGTGCCGTCATTACGGTTCCCGCTCAGTTCAGCGATGTGCAGAGGCAGGCCACCGCCGAAGCAGGGAAGCGTGCCGGGCTGACGCACGTCGACATTATTAACGAACCCGTTGCAGCCGCCTTGTGCTTCGTGCTCGGAACCGAAGGAATCTGGTTTACGGAACTCGCCACCAGTCAGACCGTCATGGTGGTCGATCTGGGTGGCGGCACGTTTGATCTTTCGCTGGTCAAGTATCAGCCGAACGAAGTCAGCGTGATCGCCAGCGGCGGGGATCTGCATCTGGGAGGTCTCGACTGGAACCGCGCGCTGGAAACGGCCATCGGTAAGCAGTTTCACAAAGAATTCGGTGTCGATCCGATGAAGGATCGTGAGAGTGCTCAGGCACTGGCGATGGAGGCCGAGCAAACCAAAAGAAGTCTTTCTGTGAGGCCGAAAGCCGCGATGACGGTGGTCGCCGGAGGACAACGGAAAACGTACCAGGTCGAAGTGGAACAGTTCGAGCGTCTTACCAAAGACCTGGTTGAACGGATGAAGCAACTGACGCTGGACCTTCTGGCAGAACGAAAGATGGGTTGGGCCCGGGTCGACGTGGTCCTGACGACGGGCGGGTCGTCGCGCATGCCGATGGTTCGCAAGATGCTGAAGGATCTCAGCGGACGAACCCTCAACACTTCGTTGTCTCCAGATCAGTCCATCGCGCATGGAGCGACGTACTACGCAGGCATGTTGCTGACGAACAATTCCTTCGCCAAATCGATTCTGAAGCCTCAGGCCTTCGACCGACTCGCCCAATTCAAACAGAAAAGTTCCAGCGCGCGAGCGCTCGGCGTTCTGATTCGGGATCAGGAAACGGGACAGCGCGTACCGAACTACATTCTTCCGGCACACACACCGCTCCCCGCATCCGTCAAACAGTCGTACGGAACGGTGTCAGACAACCAGCGGCGGGTTCATCTGCGAATTGTCGAAAGCGGCACGGCGGCGGATTCCGATTTTGTGGAACTGGGCGACTGTCTGATTGAGCCGCTTCCCGAGAATCTACCGGAAGGAACAGAGATCGAAGTCACCATCTCCTACGATGAGCAAGCCCGGGTTCATGTTGCCGCCAAGGTGCAGGCGACGGGACAGGAGGCCCAGACCGAGATCGTCAGACCCGAGAATCTGGTTGTATCAGCCCTGCATGACGCGGATCAGGATGTTGACGAGATCATCCGCCTTGAACCCGAGAAGACAGCCGTCGCGGCGACAAATCAGGCCCCGGCCGAATCGATCAATCTCGATTTTCCCATCGGTCCCCTCGCGGAAGAACGAAAGCCCGCTGCGCCCCCTGCACCACTTCCGAGGATCACCAGACCGGCAGAATCGATCCTGACGAAACTCGAGGAATCCAGTCGCCCGATCCCCCTGTGCAATCAGTGCGGCGAGCCGATCGACGCCGGTGGCAAGTGCCCCCATTGCCAGTCTCCGGCAATCGTGGATAAGAAGGCGACGGTCAGGCCGGCGGCACCTCCGCCAACTACGGCACCCAGAAAGAGTGTCACCCCGGCAGCAACCCGTCCCGGCAATGGAACAGCAGTCGTGAAGCCTGCGAGCAATTCGTCGGCGGCCGTTCCTGTGACTGAAGATCAGGATCTTCTGGACTTCCTTCGCGACACAGCCGACTCAAAAGAACTGATCGCCAACGGCAACCAACCTGTTGCTCCATCGGCTGCGAAGCCCAAGATCAAGCCCCCGCCGCTACCGCCGACTCAACCGCAAGCCAAGTCTGGCTCACCCAGAAAGACACAGGAATCCCTTCCGCTCGCCCCGGACGATGATGCCGAGTTCTGGAAGAGATTCGATCCCTAGGGCTCAAGGCTGGCGATCCCTGTCGAAACAGATGACTTGCGGAACAAGGATCACAGGACAGTCGCCGCCAGACGATGACGACGAACCCCGCTTGCACGCATTCAGCGAGTTCTCTGATCGGCGGGGCCGGAGGGCGTCAGGGCATCACGCCAGAATTTCCTGAATGACGTGCCCGTGCACGTCGGTCAGTCGACGATCGATTCCATTGTGACGAAGGGTGAGTCGCGTATGGTCGATCCCCAGCAGATGCAGCATCGTGGCATGGATATCGTAGACTTGCGTCGGATTCGCCCGATCCAGTGGCTTGTAACCCCATTCGTCGCTTTCACCGTAGGTGGTTCCCCCTTTGATGCCCCCTCCCGCCAGCCAGTTCGTGAAGACGAATGGATTGTGATCGCGTCCCAGACCTCCCTGGGCACAGGGCATGCGGCCGAATTCGGTGGTCCAGTGAATGATGGTGTCTTCCAGCATGCCCCGCTGTTTGAGATCGGCGATCAGCGCCGCTGCCCCGCGTGACATCCCCAGAGCCAACGGTCCGTGATCCCGGGGGACGTCCTCGTGCGAATCCCAGTTTCGGCGAGGAAATCCATTATCGCATCCCGACCAGATCTGAACGAATCGAACACCCCGTTCGAGCAGCCTGCGGGCAATCAGACATTTCCGCCCAAAGATGTCCGTCTCTTCAGGAACGTTGATCTCCTTGGGGAACTCGCCCCCGCCCTGGTCCAGACCGTACATTCTCAGAATGTGCTGAGGTTCGTTGGTAATCTCCAGAGCTTCGGGCGCGGCCAGTTGCATACGGGCGGCAAGCTCGTAGGACTTGATCCTCGCTTCCAGCCTTGAGTCGCCCGTCCTGGATTCTGCGTGAAGTCGATTGAGCCGGTTCATGACACTCAGGCCAGCCGCGTCTGCCTCTTTCGACACCAGCCCCTCGATCGGGAACAGATCCTCGATCGGATTCACCGCGCCGGGGCGAATCAGTGTCCCCTGGTGCAGCGCGGGAAGGAATGCCGAATCCCAGTTCTTCTGACCGTTTGAGGGAAAGCCGCGATGATCCGGCATCACAACAAACGTCGGCAGGTTGTCGTTCATACTTCCCAGGCCATAGCTGACCCACGCTCCCATTCCCGGGAAGCCGGGCATCTGAAAGCCTGTTGCCTGCAGCAGCGTCGCGGAACTGTGAACTCCTGTTTTGCCAACCAGATTGTGGATAAAGGCCACCTCATCTACCACGGATCCCAGGGGCGCACTGATCTCTGACAGTTCTTTTCCACACTCGCCGTAGGAATTCCATTTCCACGGTGGTGCGAAGGTTGCTCCGTGTCCGTTCTGGAACAGCTCGACTTTTTCGCCCGGGTCCCACGGCTGGCCGTTTCGCTTTTCCAGCTCGGGCTTATGGTCATACAGATCAATGTGACTGGCGGCCCCCGCCATAAAAAACTGAACAACGCGAGTCGCTTTGGGGGGAACATGCAAGACGTCCAGAACGCCCTGGTTCGCACGTGCCCCCGTGACGGCAAACGTACGTCCGGCGTTTGCAGCGAGTTCTCGATCACACAGGCTGGCGAGAGCAACTCCGCCCAGACCACCACCGTACTGCCACAGGAGGTCACGTCGGGAAATGAGAGCGGAAGACATCGCGAATGATCTCCACAGGAAGCCGCAAACCGGATGCGAGATAACAAGCCCGCGATACAAGTGGTCACGCCGACGACAATGCGCCAAGGTCCCGTCCCGATTCGCAAACGGCATCCCAGTCTAAGTCGGAAAACAGGCCGCAACAAGATTGGGTGCAACGACCGTTTCTGAAGCGCGTACAATTCCACCCGCTGACGGTAACCCGGGGGAACGTGTCGTGTTAGGATACAGTCGTCAGGGCGGACACTCGTTTCGCGGGAAGGGGAGGGCGCATCCCCATCAATCCCCCTTAACGAAAAATTTTGAACTGGTCAGGGAATTTTTTGATCACGACAGCGTCTCTGATAGGTTGAGGTCCCTTATGTCTGAAGGCTCGTGTCCCGTTCAGATTGCCGAGTTGGTCGAGCAATTCGCAGAATTGCTCTATCGCTACGCGTATCGCCTGACAGGAAATGCAGTCGACGCAGAAGATTTGACTCAGCAGACATTCCTGACGGCCCAGCAGAAGTGCGATCAGCTTCGCGACTGCAATGCGGCCAAAGGATGGCTCTGTTCGATCCTGAGGAACGCCTTCCTGACGACTCGACGACAACGGGGAAGGACGCAGCCTCTGGAAGGGGTCGTCGATTCACTTTCGCTCCAGGATCCCCCCGATTCGCTCGTGGACCCTGACGAACTGCAACGGGCGCTGATGGAATTGCCGGAAGAACATCGTTCTCCGCTGATCCTGTTTTACTTTGAAGAATTCAGTTATCAGGAAATCGCGGAACAGATGCAACTTCCGATTGGAACCGTGATGAGTCGCCTTTCCAGGGCGAAAGCTTTCCTGCGGCGGCGTCTTTCGGAAGAGACGGAAGTCGGCGGCAGAAATTATCGAGAGAAGGTCGCACTATGAACTGCGCCGAGGTTGAGTCCCTGCTCGATCTGCTCGCGCATCCCGATCATGGGGGACACGATTTCTCACAAGGTGAGCTTCACAAGCACCTGGCGACCTGCCCGGCCTGCCGACAGGCCTATGAGTTGATCGAGCAGTGGGACGCGCAGATTCGGCCTGCGATGAATCAGGTCGAAATCCCAACCGGCTTCGCACAACGCCTGACCTCCGTACTTCAGGACCACAGCCCGGAACCCACCGTGGCCAAACCAACCCCAGCAGCTATTCGGCGCTGGTTTAGTCCGCTTCGAACATTCACCGTGGTCTGCACACTGTGCATTTTTGCTGCCGCCTTCTGGTGGGGTCAGCAACAGCGCCCGAACCCGATTCTGACACCCGCGAATGTCACGTCCCTGTGGGAACAACTGGACCGCCAGAGTCTAAGCCCGTCAAATACGGAAGCACGCCTCCCTCGCAGCTGGTCATCGCTGACTCAGATCATCGACCACCCGTGGCAGCAGGTGCATCTGGCGAGCTCCCGGCTGACGATTCCCGCAAAGCGACTGGAAATCCGTGCCAAGCGCGGCCCGTCAGAAGAAGGGTGGCTGATGGTCGTCCCTAAATCAAGCTGGGGAGTCACCCCCGTGGCTCCGATTTCCGCCGCCCGGATTCAGTATATCCCGCGACGAGTGTGGATGGCGTGGAACGAAGGGGACAACGTGTTTGTACTGGCGGTCAACGGCTCACCCCAGTCGCTCGAACAGATTCAGCGTCAGTTAGAGCTCAATAACACCGTGCTTTAAGGTAGGCCAAGGGCAGATCTCCACGACACTGGCTCAAGGTCCCAGCACCTGACAGTCGGGTTGGCGAGAGAATCACTTCGGCCCGCCCTGTTTTTCAAACGATGAGCCCACTTCTCTTCGCTCGGTGAAGTGTCGAGGCCATCGCTTGAGATCGGTCACCCCTCTGATTTCACCTGATCTAACCGGCCCATTCTCCTGGAGTGACAGCGTTTCAATTACGGGGCTACTACCTGACAGGAAGTGTGCGCGAGTGCAACTTCGGGTTTCATTAAGTTCGCGTGAAGAAATTAACATGAGGGTTGCGGCCTCAGCTTCAAAATGCTAGCGTCATAGTACTGAACAGCGATTCAACTGGGCCATGAATGTTCAGATGATAATCGGAGAATGAGACGCTCGAATCATTCGACGACTGGTAGTGACTGGTCAGAAATTGGATGCGGCGGAGCAAGAGCCTTTTCGGGTTTTCTTCTTCCGCCGGTCGTATCGCAATCGCTTTCCCTGCCTGTCTTCGCGATGAAATTCATTTCCAGTCGGCTTACACCTGCAGGCGATCATCTGATCGTCGCGCGTTGCTGAATAAACACTTCGCCTTACGCAATTCATTTGTCTTGTCCGTTCCAATGAGTCGGAATTCTGCAGTTCAACCCATCCGCCACTCCGGATGATTACCGATACGCTTCTCAAATGTCGCCTGAGGATTGGTATGCTGCTAATTTTTAGGGAGCCGCGTCCTTCGCAAACCCTGGACTCTAATTTCCAGGCTGAGGCGCTGGTCCGTTTTTCCGCGATGAACGAGCCTGCAACACTTCTGCCACTTACAGCGTGGTGGCCCATCGCGAGAACGTAAATTCCTTGCGGGGCAGAACGACTGACTGTGTCCCCCCTTGCCGCTTCTGAAGTCCGGATGCGTATAATCGGGTGACTCACATCGTTTCTGCATTCTTGAAACCTGGCCGGTCATTGCGGTCGAAGGCGTCATCGCTGCGACTGAGATCGAGCAGACTTTTTCATCGTCGTGTCCCTGAGCCCCAACGGGAGCCCCAACGCCATACATCAACGCTGTGACCGAGTCCGTTTTCTGGTCCAGCGTCATCTCAATCATAAAGCGGTACGAATCATTCGATGGCGTCCTGCTGTCGCCAATTCATGTCAATTTGTTCTGTTTGTAGTCCTGTCTTTTATGTTCTGGAGATTTCGATGAGAGAAAAGCGGCGCGGTCGACATGGTTTTACTCTGATTGAATTGCTGGTGGTCATTGCGATCATCGCAGTCCTGATCGCTCTCCTGCTGCCTGCGGTGCAGCAGGCGCGGGAAGCAGCACGTAGAACCCAGTGTAAAAACAGTCTCAAGCAAATTGGCCTCGCGATGCACAACTATCACGATGCCTACAACCAGTTCCCTCCAGGGTACATCGCCAAGACGGCATTCAACATTACATCGGGCGAGCGCAGCTTATGGAGCTGGGGTACGTTTATCCTCCCCTACATCGATCAGGCACCGCTGTACAGCCAGCTCAATGCCGGCAACAACCTGCTGGAAACGGCACTGGCGGTCAATCCAAGTGTCCTCCAGAATAAGCTCGCTGTTTTTCGATGTGCTTCGGACGTTGGACCACAGACGAATAACTACGTCGACACGATGACCACGGGAGCAACGACGACGAACTGGTATATCGCCAGCCTGCAAGACGCGAACGGCAATCTCGTTCCCATTTCAGTATCGAACTACGTGATGGTCGCTGGCCCAGGAGACAGTACGACTCCACAAGTTCGTGACCCGGCCCAGTCGTTGAATCAGCCACTGGGAGTCGGTTTTCAGAATGGGAATGTGGGGCTGCGGGATATCACCGATGGCAGTAGCAACACGTTGCTGGTTGGCGAACGTGCCTGGCAGTACAAGGGCATGACCGTTGGAGCAGCAAACGTCTTTGGCTTCTCGGCCGCCGTCGTTGACCAGGGATCTTCCGCTAATGTGAAATCGGCAGCCATGAACGTATTGGGGCTGACCTATAACGGCATCAATGCCACCATCGGCCTCCAACACGATCGACGCGGTTTCAGTAGCAACCACGTCGGGGGAGCACATTTCGTTCTGGCTGATGGTTCTGTGCGACTCATTAGCGAGAACATCGACTACCTGAAGCTCTCCTCCGCCACAGCGCCGGTTCCTTTCGGCTGTGTGACCACGACGTTCGCCCGCCTGGCGGCACGAAACGATGGACAAATCGTGGGCGACTTCTAAGGCAAAGATTTCGTACCCGAATGTTCTTCTAGTCCTGTCGGCGGAAAGCATCGACCAGCGTCGTCGGTGCTTTCCGCCCTTTGAAACTTTGCAGCGGAAAATCGATGTTCAATCAGAAGACTTTTGCTTTAGGCTTGCTCTGGGCCGGATGTGTCATCACGACGATCGGCTGTGGGGGAGCCGACCGGCCCCCTCTCGGCAAGGTGACCGGAACGGTGACCATGGAAGGGGATCCCGTCGAAAACCTGATCCTGCTGTTCAAGCCGGAAGTTGGTCGGGCCGCAACGGCCAAGACTGACGTAAACGGCTTTTATCGAGTTGAGTACGTCAAAGGCGAGCCGGGAACCAAAATCGGCCCCACGACCGTCCTGCTCGAGTGGCCTCTCGGCTACGAAGCACCGTTCCCGATCCCACCTCGCTATACGGGGGCCAATTCGGAACTGAAGCTCGAAGTGGTCGCGGGGAACAATCCGTTCGACATCGAACTGGAACCGCTCACCGAAACAGAGAGGAAGAAAGCCGAGAAAGCCATCCCACTTGAATGACGAGAATCCGTCCGTTCATTCCCGTAGGGTTGTCCAATCGGTCGTTGCCACTTGGGCCCCATTTGCGGGCAGACGGTGAAACGGCGAAGTTGCCCCTGGTTCCCACTCATTGAACCGGTGGCAGACTGACTCTGATCGAATACTCGCCCCCAAGCGAGTATCGCTCTGCAACCGCTGACGCGAAGCTCAGCACGACACGCTCATGAAAGCCAGGGTAGCACACCCTGGTTTTGTCGTTACTACCTATTCGAGATGGGGACGAACGCCCTGATGTTCAAGCAACACGTATTTCTTGCAGCGATGGTGTTGGGATTACTGACACAGAGCGATCTGCGAGCTGACTCGTTTCGTGTGCGTCCGTATCTTCAGAATCCTGCGAAGGACGCCATGACCATTCGCTGGTTGTCGGAAGACGAAACACCCGGCGAGTTGATGGTGGAAACGCCCGATGGCCTGAAGCGATTTGTGTCTCAGCCCACCAAAGCCAGTTCCCTCGCGTACAGCCCCTTCGCAGAAGAACCGGGCGGCCCTCATCCCGGACTGCCATGGATCCACAGTATTCGCGTGACCGGTCTCAAATTGGGAACCCGTTATTCTTACCAGGTGACTCAAGGAGCGGATCGGCGGTCCGGTACGTTTCAAACGGCCCCTGACAGAGATCATCCCGTCCGATTCATGGTCTATTCGGACCCCGAAACCGAGCCGGAATCAACATCCAGCCCACCGGTCGACTGGCCCGTGAACTCTCGCAGCAATCGCCCCACAGACATCCTGAAGTACGTCACCGATCAGACGACGGGCTATCGCCAGAACATTCACATCATGGCCGCCCGAAATCCAGACCTGATTCTCGTCACAGGGGATCTGGTCGAAACAGGGGGCGAACAACGCGACTGGGACGAGTTCTGGCGACATAACGCCGGAGACTATGGAGCGATTGCATCGAATGTGCCGCTCATCCCCGCCATCGGCAACCACGAGAACTTCGCCGGTCCCGGTGGAGGCTATTCGGCGGAAGGAGCCAACTTCGCCACCGACAAGTTCCTGACATACTTTGAGGCCCCCTCCAATCAGGCGACGAACTCGAAACATACGGGTCGCTACTACCGGATCGACTATGGCCCGATTTCGATTATCACCCTGGATTCGAGCGACGGCCTTCCGCATAAGTCAGCGGCCGATACGAACCATAATCTCGAAGGGAGCAACGCGCCCGACTTCAATCCGGGCTCCGAACAATACCGCTGGCTCGAACAACAATTGGCGGAAACACAGAAAACAAGCCGTTTTACCTTCGTGCAGTTCCATCACACGATGTACGGATCCGGCCCGCACAGCATCCCGTTCGGCAACGAAAAATTTTCAGGTCAGGCAGGAATCCCCATGCGAGTCCTCGAGCCACTATTCTTCCGCTATGGAGTCGATGTGGTCTTTTCCGGCCATGACGAAATGCTGGAACGGTCACAGACAAACGGAGTGGAAACCCTGACCGATGGGACGAGCAGACCTCACACGATCCACTTTTACGATGTCGGTATTGGCGGTGATGGTCTTCGCGAACCCTCCGTCGGGTTTGACAATCCGCACAGGAAGTTCCTGGCCCATGAGGATGCCCCAGAGTCCTGGAACGGCAGACAGCTCATCTCGGGCGGAAAGCATTACGGACACCTTGAGGTCAATGTGGCCCCCGATTCGAATGGACGCTGGCAAGTAGAACTCTCACCCGTTCAGATCTTTCCGTTGTTGAATCCGGAAGGAACCGTCACCGGTTGGGAGCGCAGGACCTACGACGATGTCGTTCGAATCACTTCGAACGACTGAAACTGCCAAGCGACCGCGACAATCCAACGAGCGGCTGAGCACCAGGGGTCGCCTCTTCCCGCGCCCGTACGATGAGCCACGGAAGAGGCACGATTCTTTCCGAATTGTCAAATAACCCTTTTTCCATCAAAGCGACTTGTCGCCTCTGCAGAGCGGAACGTGTGACCCTGAACGGTTCTCAAGATTGGCTCCCCTCTCCCCCAGCCTCAGGCGGGCGGGAAGGTGAAACTGCCCACCCTGAACAACGGGGACTCTCTCCATCCGCGTTGCCTGTCCCAGGTTTCAACCTGTTTGGATGTCCGACCTTTTCACTTTTCCTGGTTCAGTTGATCCTCAGAATTTCACGAGTAGCAACCTGCCGAGTCAGGAACATCGCGAACGGGGACATGCCGCTTGCCGAAATCCGCTGGCCAGCCCGGCCAGTCCGCTCAAAACACTTAAAGTGTAACCACTGCAGCACATGGGACTGGCCACCGACTGGCCAGGATTTGGCCAGCTGGCCAACCCGATTCTATTTGTTGAGAAAACGGGGCAGGCCACCTCCATAGTGCCGTCCCCCTCGGCTCGAATGACGTTCGATAGTCTGACCACCATGTTCGCCTTCATCCCTTACCTTTCAACGGGAAATTCCCCAAGCAAGGAGTGTCAGAAACAAACAGCAATACCGCGAGCCCAAACTTCCAAGCCATTGGAATCGAACCCACACCTCAACCTCGGTTACTCAGCAGCGGTCCCCACCCAGAGGGACGTGACGACGAGTAATAACCTCGACAACCATGGTGGGGTCCGCGGGTGCCCCCTATCGTCCTAGAACGAGTTGCTGTCCTTCGTGGCAGGGGAGGGAGCCGCGTGGCTAAATTGTCAACTTCCTGGAAACGATGTGATCGCCTGCCACAAACCCTACATTCGTAGAGGACTCCAACTGTGATTCAAAACGGTGAGTTTGCCCCAGGACTTGGTCTTGGCGTCTCGAATGCAAATTTTGCCTCCGAACCACAGACGGCCAACCATGAATGAAACTAAAGCATCAGGTCAGTTGCCCGAGTTCGAGAAATGGGTTGAGTCCTGGTTTATCGAGTCAGGTGAAGAGCTCTCGGATGAGGACGAAGACTGGCAATTATCCAGTCAAGATTTGGCTGAATATTACGCTCGGCTATTCGAGTACCCTGAGTTTCTGGCCATGAAATTCACACGAGAACAGCTGGCGGCGGGCATCTGGAATATTTGTGGTCCTCACGGTTCATGGCATGATGCAATGAACCCATCTGTTCCTGACTCCATTCGCCGTCGCTGTGTACGTGCAATCGGAACTTTCTACACGAACCTCTTGGACCCGATGTGCATCTTCGTATTGGACGACGCACAAGAAACAGACCCACTCTGCCGTGCGGTCTACATGATGTGGGACATGGACGGCATCAGTCTTTTGCAAACCTATCCAGAATTCCAAGACGATTGTATCGGCGTGCTTTGGGCGGCAATCAACTGCAAAAGCGTTGCTTGCGTCACCAGCGGATTGCACGGCATTGGTCATTGGATTTCAATCGGTGAAGGGCAGCACGACTCAAAGCTGGTGGAATGGCTGCAAGCCTGCATCGATGCTTTCCTGGTTCGCTATCGCCAGAATGTCGATGCTGCTCCTTCACTCATCGAGTACGCTTCAAACGCTCGAAGTGGGACGGTGATGTGAAAAACAGCGAGTTTCGGAATCGCGTCCAAGTGAATCGAGGCGGGACTGGCACAACTGTCCGACGAACAGTTCAAACCCGAATTCACGGAGCAAACGATTGAGCTTGTCGTGAAATACATGTTCTCAACGGGTCGCCAGACGATCCGTCTACAGCCAGAATTCCAGCCGAATCTCTGATTCACGCTTCCCGGGCGACACCGCCAAATCCGCCCGATACGATCTTCTAATGTTGAGAAGTAGAAACCAACTATTCGTCAGCCCTTTGGGGTTCTTCGACGGGCAGACAAGGGAACCCATTCCATGAAAGCGCTCCTGCTCGCTTTGATCGTTCTGACCACGATGGTGCAAACGAGCTTCGCTCAAACCGTGACGGTGATGTCGTGGAACATCCGTCTCAACACTCCTCGCGATGGCGTGAACGCCTGGCCGAACCGCAAGGACTGGCTGGCCAGGATCGTTGCTGACAACCAGACCGATATCGCCGGGTTTCAGGAGGTTCTGGCCGGGCAGCTTGAGGACCTGAAAGAACGACTCAAGGACATGGACGCGTACGGAGTGGGTCGTGATGACGGCAAGGCAGCCGGGGAGTTTTCGCCGATCTTCTACCGCCGGGACCGTTTTGAACTGCAAGAGAAGTCGACATTCT
>NZ_DASWWZ010000266.1:0-12530 GCF_036405755.1 Schlesneria sp. | reverse complement strand
GTCCCAGGCAAGTACTTCCCAGAGATGCTGTTCCGCAATATTCCTCGCGATAATGGCTCGTGTTGCATCGCGACTGATCCGGGCTTGGTGTCGGGTCGCGGGTTCACCTAGCGACCACGTTTGGAGAAGGGATGCCGTTTTCGGATCCCAGCGGCGAACGGTTCCATCCTGTCCCACGGAAAAACAAACTCGACCGTCAGGAGTCAAGGCGGCATCCACAATTGACTCGCTATGGCCTTTCAGCTCAAGGAGATTGAGGCCTTGATTCCATAGGTAATACCATTCAAACCCGCGCGAATCCTCTGGACCTGTAAACTCCGGTACTCGATAAGCTGCTCCGGTCCCTGCAGGTTCACTGCGTCTGATCGAGACAACGTCGTTTGAACGCGAATCGAACCGAGGAATGAATTCTTGCAGCACCGTTCCCATGGAGCTCAATTGCCGCTTCTGGTGGTGTTCGGCGGCTCGCCACATGTTTGCAGCATACTCTCGCTGACCGGCAAGCCATGCTAACTCTTCAGAACGATAACTTTGTTGATTCGCCAGATCACTTTGCTCTTGGGCAATTTTTGCCTGCTCCACTGCGATGGACCGGGCGTGGCGAGCGACGCTGGTTTGAAGTTCACGTTCCTGAATCGTCGAAACGAGTTTGAAATTCAACTCATTGAGTTGATAGAGGTGCCACACTCCGAAACAAATCAATCCTAAAGACAAACTCCCGGCAACAAGCGAAAGTGTGGCAACCGCGGGCCGTCCTCGTGTCCAGTTAAACAGTCGCTCGTGCAAACTCCACGAGCGAGCGGTGACGGGCTGATTTCGTAAGAATGATTCGAGATCTTCTGCCAGTTGCTTAGCGGAGCTGTATCTTTGCGACGGCGATTTAGCCAGACATTTCAGGCAAATTGCTTCCAGATCTCGCGGGACTTCAGGTCGTAGTTGCCTGAGACGCGGGGGTGTTTGCCGAACGACCGAATTCCGGATAGGCGGAAATGACCCATGTGGAAAGACAGGTTGGCCCGCTAACACCTCATACAGTACCGCTCCCAGTCCATAAATATCCGTCGCTGGTCCGATGATCCCCAACTGTCCATTGAGTTGCTCCGGAGCCATGTACTCTGGCGTTCCCATCAGCGAGGTTTGCCGCGCGGATGTCGTTTCGCCACTTGTTTGCGATGGTGCCGCAATTTCAGTCTCATCATAAAATTTGGCCAGCCCGAAATCGGAAATCATCGGTTGAAACAGCTTGCAAAGCTGATCCAATGGTACCGATCCCGGAAGGATTGAGTCTCCCTCTGCGATTGATTCCAGCGGTGGGAGTGATGCGTTTCCCGTGGAAGAGAGGGGCTCTGAAGTGCGACTCTCTTTGCCGGACAAGTCCCACTTTGGGTGCAAAAGAATATTGGATGGCTTGAGATCACGATGCAGGATTCCTCTCTCGTGAGCGTAGTGCACACCTTCGGCGAGTCCCATTAATAGTTCAACCGCGACTGCAATCGGAAGCTGCCGTTGTGGGGACGTGTGCGACTTCCGTGAACCCCCCGTGTCAGGCTGGTCAATCGCAAGTCTGGTGGGAACCTCATCCGATCGAAGCCAGGAGGCCAAGGTGCCACCCGCGCAGAAGGATGTCACCTGGTAGCTGACAGACCCGGCCTGCCCCGCCTCATGGATCGAGACGAGATGGGGATGCATCAGCTGAGCGGCAATTTGTGATTCGCGAACGAATCGTCGCTGAAGGTCCGCCGTGGAGACCGTCTCGGGCCGCGGAATCTTGATCGCGACTCGCCGCTGAAGCACAGGATCTTCGGCCAGGTAGACAACTCCGAACCCGCCAGAACCAATTCGTTCAATGAGGCGAAAACGTCCTATTTCGGAAATCGTGTGGGCGGGGTTCTCGAATTCCGGGGGCAGGTCAAAAATCTCCGTGAGAAACGCAGTCGCGGGGCACGCCATAAATGACCCCGACTCCCCGTAACCTTTCAGCAATACCGCGACTCGCCGTTGAATCGACTCGTCACCGTTGCACGCTGACTTTAGAAAAGTCAGCCACTCATGTGGCTGATGCTTTTCAATGGCTTCGAGAAAGATCTCTCGCGCTGAATGGGCAGTGTCATCCAACACAAAACCTCCCTCCCAACCAACCAGCGAGAATAGTGGCGCGGATGACTCTCGACATCGTGGACCGACCTTTTCACATTGAAAGTTCACCCGGAAACTTCAGCGGGAACTTACCCGACCGGGAGAGGGGGAACTCACGCGGGGTAAGTGTTGAAACAAATTGTCGCAAAGAGATTGGCGGCAATTCCCTCGCAAATGTCTCAGAAAAGAAGACATTGAACAGACAATCTGGCGGTTCTTTTTCTGGGCTTGTACTAATCCGTCAAATGGACTCGCAGAAAGGTCTTCGCATACGTCCAAACGCGATATGCACTCGCTCTTGAGAGGTTGAGCATTTCTCCTGCTTCCTCCAGCGAAAGTCCGCCGAAGTAATGCAGCTTTACCAATTCTGCGGCCACAGAATCGTCCTCCTCCAATTGATCCAGCGCATCGTTCACCGCCACGATTTCTGCTGCGGGACTGGGACAGAGAAGCTCGTCTTCACTCAATTGAAGTCGGGAAAACTTGCCACCATGTTTTTGAGCCGCCTTGCGTCGGGCGGCATCGACGAGGATGCGGCGCATGGACTCAGCGGCTGCGGCATAAAAGTGTTGTCGATTTTCCCACTGATTTCCCGAAGGAGAAGTTGCCATCCGGAGCCAGGCTTCATGAACCAGGGCCGTGGGCTGCAAGGTGTTGCCACATTTTTCGTGGCTCATCCGAAAAGCGGCAATTCGCCGAAGCTCTGCATAGACGAGCGGCAGAAGTCTTGCCGATGCATCCGCATCCCCGGTACGCATTTCATCAAGAACAGCGGTAATTTCAGACATGCTGCAGATCTCAGTCGAATCGGTGCATTCACTCAGGCGTTTTGGGGAATGCCACGCCCGAGGAATAGAAGTCACAGAGGCCTCATGTCTTGAAATCGTGAATGTGAAGTAACCATACGGCGACAGGGCACAGGCGCCAATTCAAACGAGAAATTGCTCGATCTCGTCTGGCGAACTCGTCAATTGAGAATCGTTACGCAGACAACCGACATTTCCACTTCTGCTGGAATCAAAAGCGGAGGCAGCCGTGAGTACGTCGCACGTCCGGGAGTCCACGTCTCGTCTACGACCACGGATGACAGCCGGGTGCGAGCGAAGCTTAACGAGGGGGACAGCGGCACAGCGCGCAGCCGAAACCGTCGAGCGACTCGCCGTCGTTTCGAATGGACAGGTGTCTGCCTGCCGTCGGCAGGCGGGTTCAGCCTGCATCGTTGTAAAGAACGGTTGACGTGAGTTTCGCGGCTGCGAGCGAAGGACTTTACAGACGCGGGGTAAGCATGGTGATGACCCCCAGCAGCACTGCGAGATTCATCGCCCACAGCCAGGGATCTTGCGATGGCACGACAGCCGGATTTGTGGCTACGGCCGGTTGCGGTGTTGAGAATGCACCGGCGATAAACGGCTCTTCAGGTTCCGTGACGCTAGCGGTGTGGCTGTCGAGCAGGATCTGATCATTCCCATATTCTTCGTTGATTCGATCATCAAACAAATTGTCGTCGAAGCTTTGCGGATTGACTTCCTGCCACTGAAACGCGTACGACGTTCGTCTCACGCTTCCATTTCGATCAACGTCCGCCCACGAGGCTCTCGTCGGAACCCATGGCCCGTCGGGCAGGTCGGACTGCTCCCATTCAGCAGCCGATGTCGTACGAGGGGTCACCAGTTCGGAACGGTCGTCGGTCAGTACGATGGTGTCGCACCGTGTGATTGTGTACCCTCGTTCCTGGTCGATGTGGATGACTCGACGAACGGGTATCGAGTAATCGAAGACAATACGAAGCTGTGGTGCGTCAGAGCGATCCAGGGTCGCTAATTCTGCACCGTCGTTGAAATGGACAAGACACGATTCCAGCGATGCCAGCAGGGTGGGACTCGTCTGATCAAGCACTCCGGCAGATCGCGGGTCGATGGCCGGTGAACAGCGGTAGGGCGGAGTCTCCAGATTGTTCAGAAGATGGGCGTGCGTCGTCTCAGCGTCGGGGGACTGGGTGTTACCGATTCCGTACCATTCCACACGATAGTCGTGCTGGTCGACGATGAAAGACCTGCAACTATGACGCCTCAACCGAGCCAGCGATTCAGGCGTCCGGTCCAGATCTGACGGATCACACGGTGGCTCCAGGTTCGACGTGAGGACCGATCTCGCATCGCCTTCGGTTTCGAGTCGCATGCGCCGTGACGCGTGATCGTAGATGCTGAGCAGGGCGGACCGCGTTGATTGATTCCACCGGTCGTCTTTCCGGGTCACAACGGCTTGAAATCTCCAGGACTTGAGGCGTGCTCGCTCCTTCAGGACCGAATTAAGAACCTCTCTGACATCGGGTTCATACACGGTCGAGGCGTCAAGTGATTGCGCATCAACTTGACGCAGCAGGAGGCTCAGCAGGCACGCAGCGGTCATGACCCGAAAGACAAGCATCATTGCGGAGTTCTCCGAAGAGCATCCTGACCTTGATCGTCACGGTTCTAACTCGATTTCTAACCGAAGTGCGGGGAAGTCGTTAGCGAAGTGATCTATCGTGAAACGACAAAGTCGACCCAAGATGGGATTGAGACTGTTATATCTTCATCAATGTTGAATACAGGACTTTGTTATCGTTCATACCGCCTGCGCCGCGGCAGGTCGACAAAACGATCATTCGCAAGCGGGTCCGAGATTTCTTTGAATGGATGACGATTTAGAGTCCAGATATTCCCGGCGTTTGTCAATGAGCTGTTGCTAAGAACGTGGATAAACGGGGACATAGCGGATTCTGTTGAAGGGGTAGGCAGAAGAGCCAGATGAGATGGAGCAGAACAGGGTCCGCAATGACGGGCAGAGGCCGGATATGATTTGGTTGCGGCTCGGCATGCGTTCGAACGGTCGGCCCTTCAGGCCTGATGATGTTTAATCGAATCACATCCCAGCCCGATGGGCTGGGCTATGGGAATGGATGGCCCTTTGGGCCGGAGGGACATGGGGGGGGGGATGGACATGGGGGTTGGGGACGCAGCATATCCTGTTGCGCTCAATACGGTTCAGCGTTTGATTCTTTTGCCTGAGCGGCATCCACAGGCCAGCCCAAGGCGGCGATTGCGGCGATCTCCGCGCTGGGCTGGTTGTGGGGAGACCGGTTCCGGTCGGGATGGCTTGTTTGCTCGGCGATGAAGCGTGCGTTTGTTCCAAAGGTTTGGATACTTGGACTCGTCGCATTTCTGTTTGTTGCTGACACTGCTGGTACTCCAAAATCCGCTGCCAGCGGGTGAGGAGCGCCGAGGCCAGAACTCTATCGGTGTTGTGTCTGCGCGCGGAAGACTGGAATCCGCATCCTTGTCAGGGCGTTCGAAGGGATCCTCGCGCACAAAAACGGTGGCCAGACTGCATGGGGCAACCGCAGCTACCGGGCTGAATCTGAGGCGGCTATGAGAAGGGGGGAGTGGAGTGAGGGTGGGAAGGAGGAAGTACTGTGGTGACATGAGGTTGGATTTTGAGTGGAGAAGATGAAGCGATGGGACGCCGCTTCTACGATCGTCACGGCCACCTTCAGATGAGTCTTAATGACGAGGGGAACGGGGTGGCCAGCTGGCCAAACTTTGGCCAGTCGGTGGCCAGTCCCATAAGTTGGGATAGTAAAGGTTTAAGCATTTTTCAGGCGACTGGCCCGGCTGGCCAAGGTTTTTCGGAATGTGGCTGACAATCCCGTTCGCGTCATCGGATTAAGACGTGAGTTTACGTCGTTGAAGATGCGGCACTCCAGTCTTGGATGGCTTTGGGGAAGCCGACATACCGGGAGGAACCAGGACCCGGCAGGTTACAGAGTGGGGCAGGGGGCCTGGGCAGTGCCAGCCTCCGATTGATCAGCAGACGATAGGGCCACTTCCCGCAATGACATGCTGACGGACGAAAGTTGAGAGGTCCCAGGGAGGCCTCTTGTCCCGGCTTTGTAAGCAGCCGGAAATTGAGTCGATGCACGTTTCGCTATTTGACAATTCGGTACGAACGATGCCACCTCCCGCGCTGTTCGAAGCGGTTGCGGAAGGTAGCGCTTTAAGGTGATGAGTCGCTGGCTGCTCGTTGGAAATAGGGTTCAGTCACCGCAGAGGGGGCCTGTCTCAGATTTTCCGCAGCGGAATCAGTCGCGACCAAACCGGGGTTTGGCCCCCACGGCCGGCTGGTCTTCTGTTGGTGTTCGTCGAGTCCAGGTTGTGTCTGGGGGCTTTTCGATGCCGCTTCGGGGCGGACACACTGTCTCACCGCTAACGGTTCCCGTCATTACGGCTCTGAGGTGGGGACTTACCGTTCCGTGAAGCACCACTTGCCGGGCAAAAAAGAAAGGACGACTGCGTGTGGCAGTCGTCCTTTCCAGAGCATCAGCGGTCGTCGAGTGTGACGAACTGGTCGGGATTACTTCTTAGGCTTTTCGGCGGGCTTCTCTTCTTTTTCGTTCGCCGAGTCCAGGGCCTTTTTGTACTGTCGCAGCCGCTTTTTCAAGGAGGGATCTGCGGCCGCACGGGTTCCTTCGGCCAGTTCGATGGCCCGTTCCTGCGCTTTCACTGCTTCAGCGACGTCGCCGGTGTCAAAGTAAGCCTTGGCGAGGGTGTCTGCCACCATGACGTCTTCACCATCGACGAGCTTATCGGCCTTCTGTGCGAGTTTCAGAGCGAACTTCAACAGCTTGGGTGAAGCCTTGTGGTCGCGGTTGGGATCGACAATGACGCGAGCCATGTTGCTCAACAGGCCCGGATCTTCGCCTTGTTCTGTTTCGATAATCTTGTTGCCGACGTCGACCGCTTCGTCGCTTCGTTCCGTGGACAGAGCGAGGACCTGGAAGCGGATCAGGTTGAACATCTCGGCCCGGTCAGGAATTTCTTCCGAAGCTGTGTCGAGTTCGGCCAGCAGATCCTTCGGATCACCGTCGTCGCTGAATTCCTTAAACAGTTCCTGCAACCGGCCAATGGTGGCTGCCAGCTTCTTCTGCAGGGCCTTCATGTCGGCCAGTTTCTGTGCTTCTGCTTCAAGGTCCCATGTTCCTGCAACGATCTTCTCCAATGGCTCTTCCATTTGCCCCGGGTGCCCGATCCAGGCAATCTTGCCGTCACCATTGATGATGAAGGCGGCGGGAATCCCCTGTTGTTCGGCTGGCTGCATCCAGTTGGTGACGATCTTCCCTTCGGTCGGTTCGGCGTCTTCGGGAACCAGATCCAGCGCAACGCGGTAGTCCATTTTGTCGCCCATCTCTTTGACGAAGTCAGCGACAGCAGCTTGATCTTCTTCGAGAACGGCGACACCGATAATGGCGACGTCTTCAAATTTCTTCTGCAGTTCGGTCAAGTGCGGGATGGTCACGCGGCATGGTCCACACCAGGTGGCCCACAGTTCGATGACGTAGATTTTGCCTTTCTCGAACCCTTTGACTTCTTCACCCTTAATGAACTCTTTCAGCTCCAGCTTCGGAGCCTTGGACCCAATCGTGAGTTCTTGTGCAGAAACTACTTGCGTCAATGTGGCGACAGCGATGGCACAGGCTGCGATAAATTGTTTCATCATCATCTAGGAGTTGGACCTGCCTTTCCGGAGGGATGCCTGCCACATGACGGAACGTGGGCTTAATGGCTGTACTCAGAGAGTAACGGTCCTGTAGAAACCGGACAAGCCGAACTGTAGCCAACGTGCGACAGGGGCGAGCATCTCTTTTGCCCCATTCATAATTCGATCTTGCCTTAAAAACGACGGTTTGACTACAAACCCGCAATCACGTCAAAACTCGCCTTGATCGATCAGTGGTCTCACTTCGCTCGGGGCTTGCGCGCCCATCACCCAACCTACGGAAATAAGGGGATAGTCACTATGAATCCGCGACTTTGCCCAACCTCCGTACGCTGTGATCAGTCTTCTCACTGTGATCACTCCTCTTCCAGTGCGAATAAGGCCTCGCGAGCCCGCCCGAAGTTTCTTCTGGCCGGATTCCTGAGTGGTTTTGCGATGAAGGATACGACAGAAATGACCGCCGTCGACCTGTCGGGACTGCCGGCTCACGGCCTGTCAAGTCGCGGTCTGCCAGTTCATTCGGTGCTTCGCACGTTGGGATTTCCGCTAGTTCAGGACCCCGCCCGCATGCTGCGTCTTGCCTTGCTTTTGACCCTGGTTGTCTCGTCCCTGGGAACAACAGGCTGCAAGTCGCTGCAGAAGAAACACGAAAATCCCGTGATGGTCGAGGCTCCCCGGCGCGTTGAGCGAATCGAAAACGACGACGACGATGATGAAGTCATGGTCGCGCAGAACAGCGACGAGGAAGACAGCGGAGACCTGCCTGAAGACGATGGTTCGGACATTACACAGGTCCGTGCGTCACTCGATAAGAATCCCTGGGCCGGCTGGGAAGATGATACGACTATCTTCAATTCGCAAGTGGCGGCCACAGTCAACGGAGCACCGATCCTGAATGGTGATGTGCTCGACCGGTATTCCGGTTATCTGATCAGTGTCCGCGAGCAGATGCAGGCCTTTGCCAGTGATCCGAAGAATCAGACCGGCAGCCAGCAGTTACCCTCGCCGGATGACTACGAAAAACTTCGCTACTCTTTAATTCAGCGAGATATCGTGGCTCAGATTCAGAAGAAAGTTCTTGTCGAGCGGATGAAGGGTAGCCTCAAACCTGATCAGATGAAGCAGATGAATGGCCACATCGATCAACTGTTTGAGAAAGAGGTCGAGAAACTGAAGAAGGATCTGCAGGTGACGAACAAGACGGAGCTGGAACTGGAACTCAACAAGAAGGGAACCACCCTTCAGAATGTGAAAGACAACTTCGCTCTGGATCGACTCTCGATGGAGTATTTCGTGGCGAAGTCAGAAAAGCCCGATCCGATCGAGCGGCCTGATCTGGTCGCGTATTACAAAGCCAATCCCGACAAATTTCTGGTACCTGCCACAGTGAAGTGGCAGCAGATTCAAGTGTCGGTCACGCCGGAAACGAGCAAGTCAGCTGCGATGAAAAAATTGCAGGAGGCCATCGACGAACTTAATCAGGGTGTTTCGTTCGACAAGGTTGCCAGGAAGTATTCTGACGGACCCACGGCCAACGATGGGGGCCTTTGGGACTGGATGGAAGCAGGAAACCTGGCCGACACGAAGCTTGAGAAAAAGCTGTTCGAGATGCCGGTCAAGAAGTTGAGCGAGGTCCACGAGGGCCGCGATTCCGTCTGCGTTGTACGCGTGATTGGACGGAAGGAAGCGAGTCGCAAGCCGTTTGAAGATGTGTACGAAGAAATTCGAGAGACACTGACGGAAGAGCGAAACAAGAACCGTCCGAAGAAACTTTTGAAGGAACTCTTCGCCAACGCCGTGATCGAGACTCAGTACTCGATCCCCGATTTCGCCTCAGAGTGATTCGCGGTTGCGTTACACAGATACGTGCAGGTGATGCCGATCAGGCTCAGGCTATGGCGACCCGACAGGGGCCCCGATCGTGAATGGTCATCGCTCAGCGCAAGGAGCATGACTGGCAAGCAGGGGACCGAGTTCCCTCACCCCACTTAAGCCGCAATGCCCGTTCATTTAGAAACGGGCCGCAACCTCGCGCTGATCCGATCGTTGAGGCTCACTCGGTTGTTGTCCGCGAGTGAGTCCTGCAGAGGCTTGGTCTACCCCTGTATTTTCCTTGATCCGACACCAATCTCGGCGGTGTGACGGCAGCTGGCGAATTTTCCAAGACTCAGTTCACTTCTCGAACCGCGCTGATGAGACGAACTTGAGAAACTCTTCACGCCGTGCGGTGACAGTTTCACTGGGACCGGTCAACTTGACGAAGTAATTGTGGTCCGGGTCGATCGGAATGGCCACACCCAGGAGTTGCCAGTTCGGCTTGGGGCCTCCCCCGCCAAACGAGTCATTGAACGTGCCGTGCACGTCCAGCAGTGTGACTTCCTTTCCGGCAGCGGTGACTGTCGTTTCACTTGCGGGAGGATCATTCGGGCCGGGTTGAAATTGACCTCGCCAGCGTTCAAGGTTGGCCGCTGTGCCGCCACCCGCAGTGGACAGCGTCAGACGTGCGTTACCCGCTTCACCCGGAAGCGAGTACTCCCCCAGGATCATTGAGCTTGAGAGACTTTTCTCTTCCCATCCTGCGGGAACTTCGAACTTCACGCCACCGATCAATCGCTCTGTCGGTTCGAGAGTTGTCCGGGGCGATTCATTCTGCTTGGGTTGCCCCCCCAGCGGCTGCGCTTTCGCGGTCGGGACCGGAACGTCCGTTTCCACTCCCGCAAGTCCGCATCCCGAAACAGACAAACCACACAAACAGAGTGAAAGCCACTTTCTCATGATGATCAACCCGTTTTCAAGCATCACTGGGGAAGGGGGAGGTTCCAATACCATGTTACCGGGGGGCTCTCGTCACGCTCCTGTGCTGCGTCAGTTGCAAGCCAGAGCCGCTTGCAGGCGGCTCTGGCTCACTTCGACGACAAACGTGTGTGTGAGGAATCCCGTCCGTTTCAAGTTGCCTGGGAGTTCAGGCTGGCCAGCACTGGCTGCCCCCGTCAACGCGAAGAGCCTGTCCGGTGATGAAGTCACCGAGGGGCCCGGCGAAGACTTCCACGACGCGAGCGACTTCGTCCACCAGACCGATGCGGTCGAGGGTTCCGTCGGTGACGAGTCGTTCTTCGGCGACCGACCGCGTTCCCAGGAAGCGACCCGTTCGCGTATCTCCCGGAGCCAGTGTATTGGCCGTGATATTATACGGGCGAAGCTGGGCCGCAAGGCAACGGGTATATTCGACAACGGCTGCTTTGGCGGTGGAGTAGATGCAGCTCGATTCGTTGCCTTTGAAGGCCGAGATCGAGCTGATGGTGACGATGCGACCCCAGCGCTGGTCCATCATTCCGCGTGCGACATGCTGACAGGTGAAGATGGTGCTGATCAGGTTCCGATCGAGTACGGCTCGGACGTCAATTTCCTTGATATTGACCGCATCGTTTGGGTTCGGTTTTCCTCCCGCTGCCGCAATGTCACCCCCTGCGTTATGGACGAGAATCGAGATGGGGCCCAGTGCCTGTTTCACTTCCTCGACGACTCGAGCGACTTCGTTATTCTGGGTGAGGTCACCGAGAACTCTCACCGTTTTGACACCGTACTTGGTGGCGATCTGGTTTGCCGTATCGGTCAGGGTGGTTCCTTCCCCGTATTCGGCCGGACCATTTTCCCGCATGCCATGAATCCCGACGGCACATCCCATGGCTGCCAGCCGTTCAGCGAAAGCGCGCCCCAGACCGCGTCCTGCTCCTGTTACCAACGCAACTTTGCCTGCCAGTACATCGCTCACCGTATTGATCCCCTGATTTCGATTGATGCTGTCTTTTTGCATGACTCTCACGCCGACAGCATGAATTGTTACTGGCCCGCATGCAACCGAGTGCAACGGCGCTGGTCAAATGGTACAACTCGTTGCAGGAGGGCCATTGGAATGACGCATGTATTTCCGGTGAATGACTACGGGCCGCTGATGCCGGGGCTGGTGATGGGAGCCGTGGCGATTGTGCATGTGTTTCTCGCCCAGTTTGCGGTCGGGGGGGGATTCCTGCTTTGCTACTTTCAGTGGCTGGCCATGACGGGACGCGATCGACACGCTCGCCAGTTTGTCGAGGGGTATTTCAAAGTCGTCGTCCTGATCAGTTTCGTACTGGGGGCCCTGACGGGGGTCGGGATCTGGCTGACGGCGATCCAGGTCAGTCCCGCCACGATCGGCGCGATGGTGGATAACTTCCATTGGCTGTGGGCGACCGAGTGGACTTTCTTCTGTCTTGAAATTGTCTCGGGCTATGCGTTCTATCGTTATCACGCCCGTCTGAATGATCGTGCGGCGATGACGCTGCTGGCAATCTATGCAGGGGCGTCGTGGATGAGCTTGTTCATCATTAACGGCATTCTTTCCTGGCAGCTCACGCCGGGCCACTGGCTTGAGACACGGTCGATTGTCGACGGTTTTTTCAATCCCAGCTTCTGGCCCAGCCTGTTCTTTCGAACCGTGGTGTCGCTGACGCTGGCAGGGCTGGTCGGATGCGTTGTCACGAACTTGATGAGTACCCTCGATCGGGATGCCCAGCGTCGGTTGATCAATCGCGCGGCGCACCTGCTGATTCCCATGGCGCTGATGCCTGTGCTGGGAATCTGGTTTCTGCTGGCGATGCCACCCGACAGCCGGAGCTGGGTGTTGGGGGGAAGTCCCGCGATGATGCTGTTTCTGAATATCTCGATTGGCGCATCACTCGCGATCGGCGGATACGCCATCATCGGCATGGTCATGCAGCGACTTTACATCAACGGCGCAACCGCCTCGCTGCTGTTGCTGCTCGCGTTCGGTGCGACAGCCGGGGGTGAGTTCGTACGCGAAGGTTCGCGTAAGCCTTATT
>NZ_DASWWZ010000265.1:0-10540 GCF_036405755.1 Schlesneria sp. | reverse complement strand
CCGAAAAGAACGCCCCCAAGTGGTGCACGAAAACCGCCAGCAACAGCCGGATGAACTGCGGCCGCATCATCCGAAGCAGGAAAATGCCGCCCCGAAAGGGAACGGATGGTTCGCGCAGCATGCTCAAGGGGCGAACTTCTTTCCTAAATGAGCGGTTCGCGCAGCAGTTCCGAAACGAGTTTGCCGTACTGCAGTTTCGATGACTTCTCCAGATAGGCCTGCCGGGATGCATACTCCGGCGAGTCAGGGAAGCCCCGCAGAACGGCCAGCGGGTCATAGCTCTCGATCACGTCGGCCGGGTCGTCGGTAAAGTCCGCCTGGTACTGTGACGACGCCACCTTCCGAATGGTGGTGGAGTACTCGATCGAAACGGCGAACCGGAAATCGGTCGCCTGGGCACTATAGATTTTGATCGTCCAGAAGTCCTGATTTGGTTTTGCTTCGGTCGTGTCGATGAACCTGGTTGTTCCTTCGCGCAGCAAGGCGCCCACGAAGCGAATGGGGGCCCGGCCGGTTCGTTCCAGCACGATTTGCGCTGGGTTGGACGGTTCCCATTCCTCGAGCAACTGCAGGGCTCGGTGGCTGCCTGCGTGGACAGCGTCAACGAAACTCTGCAAACGGTCTGCAACGGTCATGACTGTGCCTCGTCTGGACTGGGTCAGAAGTCGACTGACAGCAGTCTTGCTGATTCCCAGTGTCTCGGCAATGTCGGCATAGGACTGGCCTGCCGCCTGGAGTTGTGCCGCCTTTGCGGCGGGGATATTGAAGCCGGAATTCTTCGGCCGGCCGCGTTTTGGTTTGGACGTGTCGGTCATCTCGTTCACTTCTGTGCGGGGTTGAAATGGAAATGGAACCCGGCCGCCTGACCGGGTTCCGTGTGGTGCCGGATTTTCGTACGGTCAGACGTTTGCGGAATACAGGTCGCCTAGCGTGGGCTTGGGTATCTCGGTCGGGGTTTGGGTTTTGCGCTGCGGTTTGGCTTTGGCTTTGGCCGGTGCCTCGAAGTATTCGATCGACTCGGGAAGGTATTGGGTAGAGCGCACCATCCACCCCGAATAGCGTGAGAATCCCAAGTAATTCCCGCCACCCATTGAGTAGTTTTCCCGATGTTCGATCGACTCGCATTCCAGCTCGTAGCCGAATGGGATTTCAGGGCAGAACGCTTCGGACGCCTGACGCTTTTGATTGTCTCGTTCAAGTGCAGACCTAACCCATTCGGCTGCCTGTTCTTCGGTCGTGAATCGCTCGTCGATTCGCTTCCACGCGGGGTAAGGATTCCGTTCGGTTTGTTCTTCGCGCTGCAGTCGGACGTGCCACACGTCTAGGCCGGGTCCGAATTCGGCCGTCGGTGGGAATGCGGCCGCAGCCGTGCGGAGTTGCTTGAACGAATCTCGTTTTCCGGTGCCGAACCCGATGACAACTTCGCGGGAAGTCCGACAGCCGAAATAGTCTGATTGTGAATCCGATTGATCGATGCGAAACTGTGCGGTGATGATGCGTGTCGCGCCGAGCTCGTCCATCTTCGCCTGGAGCTCTGCGGCTGACAGTTTCGGCAGCGGTCCGACTTCGGCGAACGATTCGTCATCTTCCGCCTGACGGGCAATCCGCCGCATTTCAGCCGACTGCCAGTTCTCGACAGCGTCACACAGTTCTTTAATCGATGCGACTTGCAACGCGCCTTCCGCGTAGGAATCTGCCTCCAGTTCGCCGAGATAGAAAACGCCGTCATTTGTCAGACAGTTGTAGACGATCGGTCCGAAGTGGTCGGACGTGAAATTCTGCCGCGCCAACCGGCTGAGCGCTTCGGGTTCGATTTCGTCCATCGACAACGCGCGTTCCAGTTCGTTGTATTGTTCGTTGAACGCCGCACAGTTCGAGAGCGAAATTAGTTCGGCCGTCGCGAGCGCATCCCGAAACGACAGCAATTTGCGATGCGTAGCAATTGCTGCGAACAAACCCAATTCATCGGCCGACAGAAGTTTAACTGACATTGTGGAGCTCTTTCCATTGTCGTGATTGTTCGGCTCACGATTGCCGTTCCGCTTTGTGCTGTCCGGTCAGCGTAGGGAGCTCCCATCCACCTGGACGGGAGCGAAATTGAATCCAGCCGGTCAGTCCTCATAACCGGTTTTGATAACGATTAAGTCGAATCGATCCATCAGCATTCGGCCGACTTCCGAACCGCGGGAATAGTTCTCAACCGCGAATTCCAGCCGTTTGACTTCCGATTTCTCGACGTGGAAGCCGTCTTCAAGACGTGCGAGCAATTGATCAGCGTAGGCCATGGCTTGGGAAAGCGTCAGAGAATCCATTGTTGAGCTCTTTTCGTGGGCGTGATTGTTCGGCTCACGCATGCCGTTCCGGTTTGTGCTGTCCGGTCAGTTGTGTTGTGGTGGGATTCTAATCGGCCGTTTCGTGTTCGTCAATCCAGAAAATCCAGAAATAAAGAAAACGAATCAGAACGGAACGAAATCATCTTCAAAAGCGGGTTCGGAATCCGACCATTCACCGAATACGACTTCATCCGATGATCGATCGACCACGATTTCAGCCGCGCGCGTCAACGTGACTTCGGAATAGCGGTTTGCACGCTTCGGAATCGGTCGTTTCAGGAGTTCCCAGAGGAGTAAGGAACAATCTTCGGACGGGTTCCAGCCGAGCTCTGGATGCGAATATGCGAGCTCCTGCGCGTGTTCGTCGAAGTGTGGAATCGTGGAATGATCCAGGTAGGCATTCTCGATGCGTTCAATCTTCGACGGGGTCAGACCTGTAATCTGGCGAGCGGTTTCGATGGCAGGAGCGATTTCATCCCGTTCGGCATTCAGCATTGCCATGGCATCAGGGAGAGCAGCGACAACCAGATCCACGCTTAGGCCATACTGCAACGCAACAGGCTGTGCGTGATCATGGGCAGTAGTCCACCGATCTTCAGCAGGGACAATCACCCGCTTTTTCTTTAACGGCTTCGGTGGTTTAGGTGGAGCGCTCTTGATGCGGGCAATGTGCAGTATCTGGTGGGTTGTGGGCATGCGAGGAACTGGGAGTTCTTCCACCAAAACCCGCACAGCATGCCGTACTGTGAAATCAACAGTCACTTCAAACGACACATCCCAACCGATGATCATCTTGCGTTGTTCGATCGGAAGTATCTCGACAGCTTGCATCGGTCAGCCCCTTGTGTGTCGTGATTGTTCGGCTCACGCATGCCATGCACGAGATGATATCGACAACCAATCAAAAGTCAATCCAATAAATCCAGAAACCAGAAAACAAAATCGCAAACCAGCGAACAACCAGTCAACCTCGAGGATCAAACCCCGCAAAGCCGGACTCCGGGTCCTTCCCCAGGCCCCCCACCCCCCACGCGGTCGGGCGATGGCGAAAAAAGTGTCTCTGGGGAATAAAAAAAACGATGTCCGTCTGTCCGTCAGCGCTACCAGCGACAATTGACTGACCATTGCTTGATGGGCAGCTTTTGACTCGATGTGGGTTGAACGAGGCAAGAAAGTGTTGGGTGTGGCTGTTGGGCCGGTCGTTAAGGTGCGGACATCGCGAATCCCCCCCCATTCGCCCAGATGCCGCGATCCACGATGGTTCCGTAGTTTACCCCTGTGTTTCGTTTGCGTGGTGATCGTTGAAGTACAAAGTAAACGATTTGTTTACTTTTGCGATTGACGGAACGCCTGCAAATCCGATAATGAATACTGCGGTTGAATCGCAAAGGGATTTCATGGACGTTGAGTTCGCCGACGCAGACCTAAATGATCTCGAAACAAATCCGTGTGCGGTGTCCGCATGGGCTCAAGCGATCGTTCGGTCGTTTCGGCGAAAAATGAGGATTATTCGAGATGCCTTCGATGAACGTGATTTGAGGGCATTGAAGTCATTGCACTTTGAGAAGCTAAATCGCCCACGCCGCGAGGCCGAGGTCTATTCTATTAGGCTTAATGACCAATGGCGACTAACGTTCAACATCCTGAAGACGGAGCCGAAGCACACAATTCGAATTATTGCGATTGAAGATTATCATTAAGAGCAGTGAGGCTGTTTACTTATGACAAAAGTAGTTTCGATTGAAGTCGTCTTGCCGGGCGAAGTGATTCAAGAGGAACTTGACGCTCGTGGTTGGACGCACGAAGACCTTGCAGATGTGATGGGGCGTAGTCGACAGCACGTTCGAAACTTGGTCACAGGAAAGGCGGCAATCAGCCCAGAGTCTGCTCGTGAACTGTCTGAAGCATTTGAGACAAGTGCCGAACTCTGGATGAATCTCCAGATGAGTTATGAGCTTTCCAAGCAGGCGACAAAAGACAGTCAAATTAAAAAGCGAGCGGCACTGTATGAACGCGTTCCCGTTCGTGAGATGAAGAAGCGAGCGTGGATTACAGATGATAAAGATGTGGATGAATTGGAGTCCTCTGTATTGAAATTTATGGGCATCTCTTCGTGGAGCCAAGATCCACAAGTGTCGATGGCCGCAAGAAAATCCACAGAATATGGGATGCATACGCTTGCGCAAAAGGCTTGGGGACGGCGAGTTCTTCAACTTGGTGCATGCGTTGGGGCGTCCAAGTTTGCTGTTGAAAACATTCCCGATGGAGTGACCGAGTTACGCTCGCTCGTTCCGAATCCGGAGAACATCCGAAAGGTGCCTGCAGTTCTCTCATCAATGGGAATCCGACTTGTATTAGTGCAGCATTTGACTGGTACAAAGATTGACGGGGCCGCGATGTGGCTGGATGAGTGTTCTCCTGTAATTGGATTGTCTCTCCGCTACGGTCGCATCGATAATTTCTGGCATAACCTGTTCCATGAACTTGTCCATGTTCGCGAGAGAGAAGGCATGGAGGGCGGTGTGATTGATACTGAGATGAACGATGGCGTACTAAGTGCGGTTTCGGAAAGTGAAGCGCGCGCTAATCGTGATGCAGCAAATTATCTAGTTCCGACCGAGAAGCTGGATTCGTTCATCGCCAGACACAAAAAGCTCTTTTACCAAGCGAAAGTCATCCAGTTCGCCAATTCGCGTGGTGTTCATCCAGGCATCGTTGTTGGTCAACTACGCCACAGGGGCGAGCTGGACTATCGTCAATTAACAAAACTGACAGTTGATATTCGAAACCACATCCTTGGGGCGGCGTTGACCGATGGGTGGGGGGATTGTCCGCTCGTTTCGTGAACGGAGGCTGTGAGATGGGAAAATACGCAATGACGTATACAGAGGCGATGCAGAAGTGTGCGGACAAATACTTTGAAGAACACCCATTAGCGACAACGAGCGATTTGGCTGTCTGGGCTATCACATCTGGTTTTTGGGAACCGCCCTCTGATCTCGTGTTGCGGCGCTGCAAGCAAGACTTTGCACGAGCGCTACGCGAACAGCATATCATCGACGACAAAGGGAATTCTATCAGAGCTAAGCACGCAGCTCGCATTGTGAGCGGTGAGAAGCAAATGACGTTCTGGGGAGACATTAGAAAGGCTCCCACAGAGCACATCATCATCGCCTTTCAACAGAGGCGAGAGCAAATCGTTGGAGACTGTCGCCAGCTAGACCGCGACATCGAGTACTTTAATAAGACTCGGAGTGAGCCAGGGAAGGAGTTCCAGATGGTCTTCGATTTTCGAGATGACATCGAAGAAGGCAAGTTTTCGACAGACTTTCTCGCTTAAACCAGATGATTCAAAGGCAAAGTGTTGAAGAATGGGCAACAGCCGGTTTGAATGGTTCCAAAAAAGCGTAACGCTTTGATATTCAGGTTGAAAGCTCTCCGACTTCTCGCCGCTCTGGTCACGGCCGATCCCCAAGTCGTCGCGATCTCCGACGGCGACACGTGTACGTGTCTTGGTTAGGCCGCGAGCAGATAAAAGTCCGCCTGGACGGAATCAATGCCCCGAAGATCGGCGGGCATTCGAAGCGACGTCCTAAGAGCAGCTGGGCAGAATCTGTTACTAGATGACGCTAGACTGCATGAAGCGTGTGTTTCTGTTGGTTCTATTCGTCTTTTGCGGCCTCGTCTGTTTTTTTCGGGGCTTTCTGGTGAGTGGCCACGAACACCGAAACCAGCCCGAGCACTCCTGAAGTACCAATTACACTTCCGGCCATCGGTTGACCTAAGCAACTAGTAATCCCGCCCATCACGATGGTTGTTATTCCGATGATCAATCCGTAAAGCTGACCCCGTGCTCGTTCCTCTCTCTCTGCAATGCCATCCTCAATTTGGCTGTCAACAATCCTTGAGTTGATTTCACGGCTATCGCGGGCATCGTCCTCAGCGATTCGCATGATACGCTCTGCTGCCCCTGGCAGCACAGCTTCGTACATGCGGTAAGATCTGGGATGGGGCAGCCTTCCGCTGTAAAACTCACTGAAAGTCAGCGACAAAAGCTTGGTGGCGAAGGGACGAAATTCAGGCGGAACTGACTCGAGCTCTTCAGCGAAATCATCTTTGCTTAAATGGTCGGGTTCGCTGTTGTCTGATTCTTTGCTGAGGTGTAGTTCGGAGTCACTTGCATCGCAGGGTCCCTTCTCGGAGTCGCCTCGTTCCATTCAAGAATTCCCGTCGCTGTTGAGTTTGCAATTTCTCTGCAGCCTCAATGATTTCTTCAGCCTTCTTCCTGGCACGTTTAAATTGTGATATCTCCGAGGACAAGCCTGCCAATTGCTTGTGCATCTCGACTCGTCGTTCGTGCAGCTCTTGCATCGACTTGGTGCCTATGACAGCTTCGAACCACGCATCCAGGGCGCGACGAATTCTCACTCGTACGCTGGGCGCCTCGGGAGGCATGATTTCTACGACTGTCGCCATCCCATTGAGAGTGGCACGATACGACCGACACAATCCTTTCGCTGATCGGAGGGAAGGTTTAATCATGATTTCGTCTTCGTCTCACTTCTGGTGGCGTGAGGATCTACAGCAGACATCAACTTACGCATCAACGGACAACGCGAGCCATTCGCATCTACAAGGCTACCACTAAATATCGACCATTCAACCGTCGGGGCATGCCAATCTTCCAAATCGCCCTATGTCTTTTGACCTGAAATCAGCACAACCAGCGTTTTAATAACGAGTTGCGCAAACGAAGGCAAACTGTATGGGCACCGGAAGGGGCAGAGTCGACTTGTAGTTCAAACAAAAAGCCGGGGCAATTCCAATCGTGACCATTGCCCTCTCGTACGCCCGGCTGATCCGAGTCCGTCTCGGAGAATGGTGATACCCGAGTTAAGTACGGAGAATTCAGTGCAATCGTTTGCTCACTTGTAGGGTGAAATGGAGCGACAACTCCGTTCCCCTTAATTCAAATTTGCTCCTTCTTGCTCAATTGACATCACGGAAAGGCAAGATATTCTGACTGTCGTGGTCGTGACCGCTCGCAGTGAGTGGGGTGCTGAACCGGGTCTCTACCTGCCGATTTCGCCGATCACACTCACCGAGGAGCGGTGAGAACGCCCAATCGGATGGGTGCCAGGGTTCCCGCTGCTGTCGAATTGGCGACAGTACCTCATCGGGTACTTGGAAGAGCAATGATGGTTGTCTCACACCTCACGCCGAATCAACTCTTGATTCATCCTCTGGCTGACCACTCGTCGCCCGGCTGCTCGCGAAGCTGATTCCCTCTATTTGCATCTCTTCGTCTCAGCCCTCACGAGGAAATCATGATGCTACGCAACCTCGCTGCGCTATCGTTACGCCCACGAATCCTCCAGGCCATTCTGCTCGCGATCTTTATAAGCGATCTTCACCAAGTCGCTGAAAAGGCTGCGCCGCCGCAACATTCTACGCAACAATTCGGCTCTCGTGGCCGCTGCTGAACTTGCATTCTCCGATGCGAGACGTCACATTCGTACCCGTCTCAACTGTTAGACGGGAGGGAGTAGGACGCGCTAACGTCACTACTCCGCATCTCAGAACCCCGGAAGCTTACTCACAGGATCCCCAGATGACACCCCCGTGTCTCCGAGCGGTCGCGCGTGCGCGGTCACCGCCTTCATATTCAATCGCTGGTTACGCTTTTCCGTAAGGTGCGGAAAAGACGAACCCCCGCGGAGTAGTGATCCGCAGGGGTTCCGTATGTTCCATGAACACACCCGTCAACTGCCAAGGAGCCGAGGTGAACACAGAAAATACGTCCCCAGATGAGGACCGTCAAGCTAATAACCCCAAAAAACCTAAACCTCCAAAAGAGCAGAAGCCAAAACCGCCGCCGCCGGAGTTTCTTCGCGGAGTCGCACGCGGAGTGCTTTGTAAGGCCCCGGATTTCCGGGAGTTCACGAAGATGTCACCGCGTACGTTTAATGGGCTTGTCGACGCTGGGCTAGAGCTATTTGACCTCGGAACACACGAGCTCTGGCTTATCACTGATGACCTGTTCGAGCTGGCTAGACGAAGAAAAATCGAGCGAGGCCGATCACAAGATGAAGTAGAGGACTCCAACCAATGAAAATCAAAGTGACCCTGGTCGACGCCAAGAAAAGGCGATACATCCTTGCCCGCTGGATCGACCCGATTTCCCGCAAGCCGAAGTCTCGTTCCACTGGTGTAACCACGATGCGGGAGGCGGAGCGGTTTGCCGCGAAGCTGGAACTCGAATTGAACGCGGGGGAGTTTGTTGACGATACGTTCGCGCTGTGGCAAACGCTTCGCAGTCGGTACCTGGAGGAAGTGAGCGCCCACAAGCGACTGAAGACAAGGCTCAAAACAACGTCGATGTTCAATGCGATCGACGAACATTTCGCACCGAAGTTTGTGGCGGGAGTTGCGGACCCGAACTTCATTTCCAAGTTCTCGTCGAAGCTCCGATCCCTGGGACGGTCGATTCACACCGTGCGGGGCCATCTCGCCGAGCTGCGGAAGGTTCTGCGCTGGGCGAAGCGGATGCGGATGGTTGCTGTGATGCCACATATCGAGTTTCCCGCCGCCCCTGACGGTATGAAGGGCCGTCCGATTACGCAGGAAGAGTTTGAGCGGATGAAGGCTGCGATTAAAACCGGGCGCTGGACACGGAAGTGGAAGCGGAGGAACGGGAAGATTGTCACACTTGAAACCAAGATCATCCCGGAGCAGTTCGAAGAATGCTGGGAGTATTATCTTGAAGGGCTTTGGCTGTCGAGTCTTCGCTTGGAAGAGTCGCTTGTGCTTCACTGGACCAGCGACGAACAGATCATGGCAGACTTTTCTGGTCGATACCCGATGTTCCGTATTCAAGCCGCTGCAGAAAAGGGGAAGCGGTTCCGCCTGCTTCCGATGGCGCCGGACTTCGCCGACTTCCTGCAGGATACCCCCGAGCATTCGCGAAAGGGCTACGTTTTCAAGCCGCTGAGTTTTCCCAGCGGTCGAAAGACGGGAGACTACCAGCATCGACCGACGCATGAGTACTGCGGTAAAGTGATCACCGCACTCGGCAAGGCCGCGAACGTCAGAGTCAACCAAACGAAGTTTGCTTCTGCTCATGATTTTCGACGAGCGTTTGGGTACCGCTGGGCTATGAAAGTTCGACGCCCCGTCATTCTTAAAGAGCTGATGAGGCACGAAAACATTGAGACAACGATGGAGTTCTACGTGGGGGATTTAGCGGAAGATGCTGCAAAAGAGGTCTGGCAGGCAGTCGATCGTGAAGCTCCATCGCGGGAAAGAAACAACTCTCAGTTAACGGATTGAAAGTCACATGCAAGAGTTCTCGGACAATGAAATCGACACCTTTGAAAAAGAGAAACTCGACTTTATTGAAGGTGAGGCCAACAAACTCTTCGGTTTCGTTCTCGAATCTCACGCGCTCCTTCAAAAAGAAGCTCTCACAACTATGAATTGGTTGATGGGGATTATGGTTGGCTCTTTAACGCTATCGGTTTCGATTCTGGATAAGTGGACCCCATCAAAGGAGTGGATCCTTTGGGGGCTCTCCGCATCCCTCATCGTGTCGGCCTTTTCAGCGGTTAGACTTTTGTTTGGAGCACTCCTAAACGTCAATATCACGCCTGCAGGGACTGAACCAAAAAACTTGATGTTGCCATGTTGGAGAACGTCATCCACCAACTACATCCGATGGGTAGTGGCGAAGAATATGCAGGAGAAAATCGACGGAGTTCGACAGCAGAATCGTCGTCGTGGAGATGCAATTAATTCGGCACGCAAGTCGATCATCCTGTGCGTTACCGCCGCTGTCGTTGTGGCCGCTGTCGCCAAGTTCAAACTTTGCGAGTGAAGCGTTTGCCGTCCGATCGTCGGTCTGGCTCTGGCTGGGGAACATCTCGCGGACGTTCTGGCGGCTTTTCTTTCTTGCCTGACATTCGCCCTCCTTTTCGGCCAGGTGTCACTTCCGGTGTCACTTGGCCCCATCGAGGCATCTTTCGGCGGCTTCCTTCTCGCCGAGTCCCATGTTTTCATGGTGTTTTGAAATACACCCCGCTGGGTTCGAACCAGCAACCTTCGGTTCCGTAGACCGATGCTCTATCCAATTGAGCTAGGGGTGCGGAGGGTCGCGTCGGAGGCGCTTCAGTTCAGATGGCTTTCCGCGAAAGTGGGTTCGCGGAGAGCGC
>NZ_DASWWZ010000264.1:0-12365 GCF_036405755.1 Schlesneria sp. | reverse complement strand
AGGGTTTGATCGGAAGCGTGGGCAGCCCTCCTCTGCTCGGGGAACTGCACGACCTTCGTTACTGTGACCTCGATACCCTTGAACGGACGTACTCGAAGCATCGCGACGTGATTTTGGGGGTCAAGATCCGCTGCACTGCGGATCTGGCCGAAGGGGGACGCAACGAGGCGGGTGGACTGGAAATGGCCCGAAAGGGGGCCGACCTGCTGAACCTGCCGCTGGTTATTCACAGCCCGAACTCCAGCCTGTCCATCGAGCATGTGCTCGACCGCATGAAACCAGGCGATGTCCTGACCCATTGTTACCACGGTAAGGATTGCGGTCTGGTCGATCAGAAACTGAGAATTCCTGCTGCGATTCGCGATAAGCTGAAGTCGGGTGTGCTGCTGGACGTGGGGCACGGCTTTTCCAGTTTCAATTTCAGCGTTGCTCGAAGTCTGCTGGATCAGGAAGTGCTTCCCGATTTCATCAGTAGTGACATTCACTTCTACAATCTGCACGGTCCCGTGTATGACCTGTTGACGACGATGGACAAGTTTCTGCATCTGGGGATGCCGCTGGCCGAAGTCATCCGGCGGACGACGCAGACACCGGCAAAATTCCTGGGACGTCAGGATGATCTGGGGACGCTGAAGCCCGGTGCCATCGCTGACATCACTGTGCTGGAACTTCAGGAAGGGGAGTTCGTCCTCGAAGACTCCGAGGGGAACCGTGAAATCGGACGCCACCGACTGGATGCGACGCATGTGTTTCGATCGGGCAGACAGATTGGCGTGCTTCCGAAACCATCGCCAGCAGTCGCTCGGGCTTGAGTTGGACATCGTCTGCAGGTGATCCGGGCAGGCTGATCGAGCCTGCCGGCTGTCAAATTGCCAGACCCGTCACGGGGTACCGGCGTCGCATTCGCTTGATACGGTGCTTGGGGCCGCCTGTCGCGTTGCAAACGGATGGGGTTCAGGTAATCTTTTCCTCGAATGCGATCGCGCGGGCCACTGTGAAAACCTGATCAGAACTGTTCTTCTCGTACTCGTGACTCGCATTCCACTGACCGAACGCCACTTTCCGAATTGCTGCGACACATCTCTGGCTTCAATGCCGGACTGCGGCTGATAACTTCGTCCGATACCAACTGGATCACCATGTCGATTCCTTCGCTGTCATTCGCCACCCAGATCGCCGATGTTACGACTTTTACGAATGCGGAGTTTCTTCAAGCGATCGAATGGGATCGGAACGCATCCGACGCAGTGAAAGAGGCGGCACGCCGAGGCTCTGTGGCGGCCTTTACGAAGGCCTGGCACGCCAATCGGCGGGTAACAGGGGCAGGTCCGCGAGCCAGTGCAGGATACGGTGAAAAATCCATGTGGTCGCGACAGGCTTACCCCGAAGAGACGGGATTGGTCGCGATCATCTCGCGTGCTGCTGGATTGCCCGCGAAGCGGGCCGGTAATTCTGCACGCCGCCCCGTCAACAAACCGGCCGCGACCTGGCAGCAGACTGTGCAGCCTGTCGTCGGCGAATTGATTGACGCGATCTCGTCTGAGGAAACGCGGCCACTAGCTCTGCTGGCGGCGCTGGAACTGCTGGATCAATCGGGCCATCGTCTTCAAGGAGAGCAGTTCTTCACACTGTGGCGAGCGACCTTGACGGAACTGAGGAACTGGCCCGCGGCGAACCTTTCCGATCCAACGATTCCGCCCGACGTGCTGCTGGTGGAAAATGGCGAAATCCCCTTCGTTGGGGGGCTGGTGTTCCGTGACGTCGCCAATTCCGTCAATCTGATCAAATCCGGCCGCAAGCAATTGTCGAAGGAACTGGTCGAGCGCACCGACACGGATGGGACTCCACATGCTGATATCATTTCCCGGCTTTCGCTCTGGCTGGCTCCGCTGATTCGGTCCACCCTCGCCAGTGAGCGATTTGGAGTGACACTGTGGTCCGATGATCAACGGCAGCTACTGGGTAACGTCGTCGATCGCGCGATTGTGCTTTGTCGGCCTGATGGACGTGGGGCTCTCGCAAACGGTTTAGGTCTTGATTCACTGCCGGTGGTCAGTGCCGCGGCAGGGCTGTTCGGACTGAGTCTGGTCCATTCGACAGGGGCTTACCTGCAGGCTGTGCAGCGTGCGATTGCGGGGAAACCGCAAAAGAGAAGTCGCAGCGAGATTGCCACGATGCCCTCCAGCCAGTCGGATTGGGCTCGTTTTGCCGTGCTCAGAAGTGACTGGAGCGTCAATGCAGACAGTGTTGCCATCACGCACCATCGGTCGCTTCCGCAACTGGACGTCACGGCGCTGGGGCGTCCCTTCATTCATGGTGACTGGGCGCTGAAGCTAAAGATCGGCGATGCGGATATCGAACTGGCGGATGAGTGGTCCTGCGTCTGCTGGCAGTCCGATCCTGATGCCGACTTTATCGAACTGCAGATGTCCGGCCCCGGACGTCTCAGCGTTGAACGACTTGTGATGTTATCCCGAAAAGAGCGGTTTCTGTTCATCGCTGATTCTGTGAGCGGGATTCCGATCCTGAACTCGGGATCACGAGGCCGCTCGGCCGGTTCTGATGTCAGGCTTCTCGGCAACCGAACACTCGCAGGGACGCGACAACGAATCGAGTATGAATCGCGACTGCCGTTGTGTGAAGGAATGGTCGCCACCTGTGCGGGACCGACGCGAGAAGGGAAGATTTCAGGTTCCCGCTTCAAGGCACGTGTCTTTCCTCTGGGGATTCCTCAGGACCGAGTGCTCAGCACTCCCCACGAGTTTTCTGTCGAAGGAAATGATCTGGTTCTGAAGCACGTCGCGGAAGGGGAAGGGCTGTTCGCGCCGCTGCTGTTTGTCTGGCATCCGGAACGGACTCGTGTCGATGCGACTTGGCGGACTCTGACCGTTACTGAAGACGGCCGCGTTGTGGGGCCGGATGCAGGGGTCGGTTATCGTCTGAAGCTGGGGGATTTCCAGCTGATGATCTCGCGGAATCTCAAAAAGACCGGTTATGCTCGTGCCTGCCTGGGGCATCATACGTTCAACGAAACGGTTGTCGGAAAGTTCGATTCGAACGGGGACATTGAACCCATTCTGATGGTTGAGTAGCAACGACTCGAACAACTCTTTGTTTCTCGAATATGCAAGAATGCGTTGGGGCTCACGGACCTGTGCGCAACGGTCAATTTGCGCAGAGCCCGGGTTCTCGATACGCTGCTGCTATTGCCACCCGATGTAGACTATGAAACGCGTCATTGGACGAGAACCATTCGGTCTCGTCGCTCGAGATAAGTCCTCTTTCAACGCCGTCACTGCTTCTTTTCGTTACATGGACGCGATTTCGGGAACTTTCTGTCTCGTCTTCCGTCTGTATTCGTCATCACAGACTCATCGAACGCAAGAACAACACACATTTTCCCGCACGGGACATGAACCCGGTTTTCGGACGAGGGAAGTTCCGGGACGATCAGGCTTGAGTCCAACGGCATGCCAGTCGGAGATCACCAGTCGAGGTGCGTTCGCCGCGAACTCACCTCGCATCCGCTTACCTCTTCTATGACAGGTGCAATCATGCGATTTCGCGTCGTTTATGGAGTTCTGGCGATGGCCTGGATATCGACTGCACTTGGAGGTGAAATCGACTTCGTGGAAGATTTTGTTTTCGCGAAGGACCGTGCCGAGGTTCTTAAGCAATTGATTCCCGGGACGGAAGACCACAGTTATTACAGCGCTTTGCATGCGATTCAGACCGAGCAGTATAAGGGGGTTGAACAGATACTGACCGAGTGGGTCAAGCGGCACGGTGAGACACAGCGAGTCTGGGAGATCCGGACACGGCTGGCTCTGGCCACCTATGATAAAAATCCCGAGAAGTCGCTCGAATACCTCCGAAATCGACTGGGGATTCACTACTTCCACCAGAAGGAAGAACTCAACGCCGAACCCAACCTCCCCTCGTCCCTTGATCTCGGACAGATTTCACGCGAGGCCTTCATTAATCGCGCGAACGCCGTCACGACAGACAATACCGAACTCTTCGAAGAATCCGCTCTGGATTGGCTTGTGGGGTATGAACTTGGCGCTAACCATCGTCGCAGCCTGCTATCACGTCTCACACGATCCGATTATCCCAAACTGGTGAAACAGGTCATTGATGACCTGAACCAGGACGATTCAGGGGGCTTTGGTTCTCTGGCGATTCACCGCCAGATGCTGCTTCCTCAACTGGAAGAGATCGTTAAAGCCAAGCCGGAATTATTGAATCAGCAACAGTTTGTGCAGGCCTATCTCACCAAGCTGCAGCCTACGGCTGACGAAGACTGGCAACGTGATCCCAAGCTCCGGGCGGCCTACCTCGAACGGCTGACCCGCTTTGCGGATCGGCTTTCCCCCGTTCACAACACCCTGAAGGCGCACGTACTTTACTATCGACTGGTGCTCGATCGACAAAACGGGGAGTATCGGAAAGACCGGTTCATTGAGTATCTCAAGTTGCCTCGACGTGTTGGTTACCTTTCCCGGCGGATGGCAGAATCCGATTCAGTGAAGAGATTCGCCGGCGATCTGACGAATAACTATGCGGGTGTCACCCTGCTGCCACCCATCGGAAATGATGAGCCTCTTGTTCGCAGCTACCTGCTGCATCTTTTGCAGGATGAAGCCAGTACTAAAGAATTCGAGCCCTACATTAACGATGTCTATCTGAAGCAATTGTTTGCCGAAGTGAAAATCGTCAATGGACTCGGCAACGCCGAGCAGTGGTCTGCTCTCTTGCCTGCCGTCCAATTCCAATCGCTCAAAGAGCGAGTTGACCTCGATTTCTCTGTGACAAACAAAACACAGTTTGCACCGGACGAGCCTGTCAAGCTCGAACTGTTCATCAAGAACGTGAATACGTTGATCGTGAAAGTCTTCGAGATCAACACACAGGCGTACTACCGCCAGAATCAGAAGGAGGTCGACACAGACATCAGTCTCGACGGACTGGTTGCGCATGTCGAGCAAACACATCACTTTGATGAATCTCCGCTTCGACGCGTCCCCCGAAAGTTTGAATTTCCTCAGCTTGATCGGACGGGCGTCTATATCGTCGATTTCATTGGGAACGGTCGCAGCAGCCGGGCGTTGATCCGAAAAGGACGCCTGCGTCATCTCGTACGGACGATCCCTGAAGGGCAGCTTTTTACGATTCTTGATGACAAGAACGATCAGGTCAAAGACGCGACCTTGTGGCTGTCCGGGCATGAATATCGGCCCGGTTCGTCGGGAGAGATTCTGGTTCCGTTCAGTTCGGAATCCACTCGCCAGGCCATCGTCCTGACTCACAATGGCTTGGCGTCGCTCGATCACTTTCAGCACGAAGCGGAAAACTATTCGCTCGTGACGGGATTTTATGTTGATCGGGAATCCCTGCTGAAAAACAAGAAAGCAGAATTGGTTGTCCGTGCCGGACTCACGCTGAACGGAACACGGATCTCGGTCAATCGTCTGAAAGACGTGAAGCTGAACATTACCTCCGTCGACCTGGATGGGATTTCGTCCTCGAAAGAAATCGCCGAGTTCAAACTGTTCGAAGATCGCGATTCGACCCACGAATTCCCGGTCCCGGCTCGACTGGCCTCCTTGACGTTTTTATTGACAGCGAAAACAAAACGTCAGAGCGACGGAGGCGGCGAAGTCGACCTGACTGCCACGGATAATTTTACCCTGAATGGCGTCGACAACACTGACAAGATTCAGCAATTGCATCTGGCACGATTCAATGACGAATATGTGCTGGAACTGCGAGGTAAGACGGGAGAGGCGCGGGCATCGAGGCCCGTGCTCGTCACGCTGAAACATCGTGACTTCCGGCAAGCTCACTCTGTCTCGTTAAAAACGGATGCGGGCGGTCGAATCCAGTTGGGACGCCTTCAGGACATCGTGGATATCTCGGCCACGGTGGGCGAAAACGAGTCGCAGGCATGGCACGTCGCCGAGGACGCACACACTTATCGTCAGTCGGTGCACAGTCAGGTCGGGGAGACGATTTCGCTGCCGTATCTTCCACGGACGGGTTCGGCACGGCTTAATCAAGGTCAGGACAAAGCCCTGGCGCCGACACGGGATGAACTTTCGTTGCTGGAAGTTCGAAGTGATGTCTTTTCGATCGACCGCTTCGAGAACCTGTCGATCCAGGATGGACTGCTGCGAATTAAAGACCTTCCCGCAGGTGACTTTGATTTGTTTCTGAAGGGGACCGGAAACCGCATCCGGCTTCGTGTTGCCGATGGACCTAGTCGACACGGTTACGTCCTGGGGAGGCAGCGTCAGTTGGAATTACCCCCTGCCGCTCCTGTTCAAATTGCGTCGATTGTTCCCGTGGAATCAGGACTGAAGATCCACGTCATGAACGGAACTCCACTGACTCGCGTTCACGTGTACGCAACTCGGTACCTTCCCGAATACGGGGTCTATGTAAAGTTGAGCCGGGTGCGCTGGGCAGAACCATATCTCATCCAGCAGAGCCATGCCGACTCAGCCTTCCTGACGGGGCGTAACATCGGGGACGAGTACCGCTACATCATCGACCGACGATACGCGACCAAATTTCCCGGTAATACCCTCGAACGTCCCTCGTTGCTGCTGAATCCCTGGGCCATTCGTGAAACTCAAACGGGAACACAATTGGCGGTTGCAGGAGATGACTTTGCCGCCGCAGGGCCTCCCCCTACAAGTGCCATGGCACGCGAGGAATCGACGCAGAATATCACCACTCCACAAACCCCTCACCGGACGAATCTGGACTTTCTGGCGACCGGCAGCGCGGTTCTACTTAATCTAGTTCCAAATGAGAATGGACTGATTGAGATCGAACAGGAACTGCTTGGACCCCATCAACATATTCACGTTGTTGCTGTGGATCCGATCAACACCACGTTCCGCAGTATCAGCCTGCCCGAGCAAAAGGCGAACTTCCGGGACCTGCGACTGGCATCGGGTCTGGATGCCAAGGGGCATTTTACCCAGCAGAAGCAGATTTCGACCCTCGCATCCGGTCAAACCTTCATCCTGTCCGATGTCACGACATCCCGATTTGAAGCTTACGATAGTCTCAAACGCGTTCTCAGACTCTATGCAACTCTGAATAACGATCCGAAGCTCAATGAATTCTCCTTTCTGCTGGACTGGCCAACACTGAGTCAGGAGGAACGTCGGAAGAATTATTCCCAGTACGCGTGTCACGAACTGTCAATCTTTCTGTCCAGAAAAGACCCCGAATTCTTCCGGGATGTCATTCGACCTTACCTGGCCAATAAAAAAGATAAGACGTTCCTTGACCAGTATCTCCTGGATCAGGACTTGGGTGAATTTCTTGAACCCTGGAAGTTCGCACAGCTCAACGTGGCTGAACGAGTCCTGTTGGCGCAACGAATCCAGGAGCAGCGAGCAAGTACCGCCCGACATATTCGTGAACTTTACGCGTTACTGCCCCCCAATCCGGATCACTCCGTGAAACTTTTTGAGACGGCGGTCAGACGAAGTTCGTTGGAACTCGGCGATGCGTTCGGCGTAAAGCAAACGGAAGACCAACTACGCATCGAACTCAACTTTTCGAACGGATTAGGGGGATCTCTCAACGAGGGTGCGATGGGCGGCGCCGGTGGCATGGCCATGGGCATGGGCATGGGTGGGGGGGCTGAGGCCCGGTCGGATCTAAAATCTGAAAAGTTAAAAGCGGGAGCCTTGTTCAAGCGACGACATGGAGGAAGCTGGGCGGACGCCGACAGGAAAAAGGACGAGGCGAAAGATTCGCCAGTGGATGAACTCAAGGAGAACCTTGGCCGCAGCCCGGCATTTCCTCTCCCGTATCTGCGCGATGCGGAGGCCTTCGACGTCGACGATGTTCGTCAGTTGTATCGGAAGCTGGAGAAGACGAAGGAGTGGGCCGAGAACAATTACCATCGGCTGCTGATCCAGCAGCAAACTGCGGGGCTTGTCTCCGTCAATGGCTTCTGGAATGACTATGCGAACCATGACCCAGCGGCTCCGTTTTTGTCGAGGCATCTGGCGGAGGCGTCACGCAACTTTACGGAGATGCTGCTCGCCCTCGCGGTGCTTGATCTACCGTTTGATTCCCCCCAACATCAAACAGAGTTCGATGGTCCACGCATGACGCTGAAGTCTCACGGACCGATCGTCATTTTCCACGAAGAGATTCGACCTGTTGCTGCTGCGGATGGGACGACCAAGGTTCTCGTCAGCCAGAATTTCTTCCGTCATGGCGATCGCCTGCGGATGGAAGGTGGCGAGCAGTTTGACAAGTTTATTCAGGATGAGTTTCTGACTCAGGTGGTCTACGGGTGCCAGGTGGTACTGACAAATCCGACGTCAACTCGGCAGAAACTGAGCGTCCTTTTGCAGATTCCGGGTGGCTCGATTCCGGTTTCGAATGGACAACCCACCAGGACCGTGCTGGTCGATCTTGAACCATTCCACACCCGGACGCTCGACTACTATTTTTACTTTCCTGTCGCCGGTCAGTTTCAACACTTCCCGGTCCATGTTGCCCGGAACGAAGTGCTGATCGCTTCCGCTGAACCCATCCTCTTTAACGTGGTCGAAAAGCCAACGCGGATTGATACGGGTTCGTGGGACTATATTTCTCAGTATGCCTCGCAGGACGATGTCCTGGCATTCCTCGACCAGCAGAACATTGCTGCACTCAACCTGGATCGAATCGCCTGGCGGATGCGGGATCGCGGCGTATTTGCCGCGACGCTCGCCAGACTGACTGAGCGACATCTTTATCAGCACACACTGTGGTCGTATGCCCTGATGCACAACGACGTCCCGCGAATTCGGGAGTTCCTGCAGTATGCTGATCAGATTACGAACGATTGTGGTGGGCGTATCAAAAGTCCGCTGCTGACGATCGACCCCGTCGAGCGGAAAACGTTTGAGCACCTGGAGTATAAGCCGCTCGTGAATGCTCGAGCCCATTCGCTGGGGAAACGGCGACAGATTGTGAATGACCAATTTCATGCTCAGTATCACCGCACGCTGAAGCAACTCTCTTACGAGAAAAAGCTCGGGTCGCAGGACCTGCTGACACTGACACACTACCTGCTGCTGCAGGACCGGATCGAAGAGGCGCTGTCGCTCTTCGCTCAAGTTGATGTCGAGCAGATTTCCACCCGAATTCAATATGATTACTGCGCTGCCTACCTCGACTTTTTCAATGATGACCACAAACGGGCACGGGGAATCGCTTCCCGGTACAGCGAATTCCCGGTGGACCGCTGGCGGCAGGCGTTTGCCTCGATCATTGCTCAGCTTGACGAGGCCGAGGGGCAAGGTGTTGGGCCGGTTGACGCGGAAGACCGAAATCAGCAGCAGAGTGTACTGGCGGCGACAGAGCCTGCGCTCGAATTCGTCGTCGAAGCGCGCCAGATCCGGCTGGAGACCCAAAATCTGAAATCGGTGACGGTGAACTTCTATGAAATGGACGTTGAATTGCTGTTCAGCAGCAACCCATTCGTGCAGCAGTTCCGCGGTGAGTTCAACTCGATCAAACCAAACTCGACGTTGCAGGTTGAACTGACCGCTCAGGAAGGGAGTCAGCCCGGCACTCCACGAGTGGTCTCCAAAACAGTTCCACTTCCCGAGGCGCTCCACAACAAGAATGTGCTCGTGGAAGTGGTCGGAGCGGGCCTTGCCAAGTCACACGCTTACTATTCGAACTCGCTGACGGTGCAGGTCATCGAGAACTACGGCCAGATCAAAGTGACGCAGCAGAAGGATGGACGCCCCGTTCCCAAAGCCTACGTCAAAGTGTATGCGCAACTGTCCAACGGCGATGTTCAGTTTTACAAGGATGGTTATACCGATCTACGGGGGAGATTCGATTATGCCTCTCTGAGTACGGACGGACTGGAAACGGCGACGAAGTTCTCGATTCTCGTCCTGAGCGATGAATTCGGTGCCACGGTGAAAGAAGCGACACCGCCGAAGCAGTGATAGCCGTTCCGCAATGAGGTTCGTGCCGACGAAATCGCAGAGATGACTTGGAAGTCAACGAGGTCGCTTGAAGGGATGGAAAGGGCTGGGAGCCTGCTCCCTTCGCGTGAGAACAAACCGCCAGAGATGGCGGTTTGTTTTTTCAGAGGCGTCCGTCTCAACTGTTGGGAGTTCGGTTTACGCAAAGGTAGAACGAACTGCCTGCTGACTCAGCGATCCGGGTTGACTTCATTGGGCTAACGTATGGATAATGCGTTATGCGTTTTCAGCGACCAGTCGGGTGAGGCACTTTACGCGGGGAAATCGATGCTGACAATTTTTGGCCGCCGTCCATCAACAGTCCGAGGTTTCTGTGACGGTGTTTCCCGCCGGGATTTCCTTACTGTCGGAGGTCTGGCCCTTGGCGGTATCAGTCTGGCTGACACATTGCGTGCCGAGTCGCTGGTGAAGAGCGGTCACTCGCATAAGGCCATCATCAACATTTATCTTCCCGGGGGACCGCCCCACCTGGACATGTGGGATCCAAAGCCTCTGGCGCCGGTCGAGATTCGGGGCGAATTCCAGGCGATCCAGACGAATGTTCCCGGCATTGAAGTCAGCGAAATGTTCCCGCGGATGGCCCAGATGATGGACAAGTTCATCCTGGTCCGTTCGTTGTCCGATTCCGACGGGGCCCACGATGCGTATCAGTGTATGACTGGGCGTAAAAAGGGTGAGCGGCAGCCTGCGGGGGGATGGCCACAGGGGGGAGCATGGGTTTCCAAAATGCAGGGACCGGTCAATCAGGCCATCCCGCCCAACGTGGCATTGATGTACCAGACCGGCAACCGGACATGGGGTGAGCCAGGCGATGGTGGATTTCTCGGCGTGGCACATGCGCCATTCAACCTGTTAGGCCGTGAAGCACGCAGCAGTGCGGAAAACATGGTGTTGCACGGTATCACGCTCGAAAAGCTGCGCGACCGGACATCTCTGATGCAGTCACTCGATAAATTCCGTCGCTCTGCAGACCAGCGAGGCCAGATGGAGAGTATGGATGTCTATGCTCAACAGGCGATGGGGATCCTGACCACGTCGAAACTGGTCGACGCTCTGGACCTGTCGAAGGAAGATCCTCGCATCGTGGCACGCTATGGGAAGAGTAGCGAAGCGTTCCAGCGCGATGGTGCCCCGCCGATGATCGAGAATTTTTGTGTCGCACGGCGACTGGTGGAAGCAGGAGCTCGTTTTGTCTCTCTGAACTACAGCCGGTGGGACTGGCATGGTCCCGACGGAATGAACTATCCCAAGTGTCGTGAAGAATGCCCGCTGCTGGACCAGGGCCTCGCTGCACTCGTGACTGATCTTCATGAGCGGGGACTTCACCGCGATGTCTCGGTGGTCGTCTGGGGCGAATTCGGCCGTACTCCGAAAATTAATGAAAACAACAGCCGCGACCACTGGCCGCAAGCCAATACCGCGGTCCTGGCCGGGGGCGGAATGCAGTCAGGCCAGGTCGTGGGCTCTACGAATCGTAACGGCGAGAGCCCGCAGACGCGCCCCGTCAAGTTTCAGGAAGTCTTTGCCACGCTCTATAAATGTGCTGGAATCGACGTTCAGAACGTCAGAGTCTTCGATGTCTCTGGTGTTCCTCAATATCTCGTCGATCAGGGCAACGAACCGATCGCGGAAGTGATGTGACGCGACCTGCCAACGACGTCTGATCGCCGCAGCGACATTGAGCGTCGAAGAACGCTGGGACCAGGGTGAGAATTTCAAGCCGGATTCCACGAGCCGCGACCGGGTGATTACCGATCGCGGCTCGTCGACGTTGAAAACGGCCGGCGGCTGGAGCAACATACTGATCAAACGTCTGAATGAGATCCAGAGTTGGAAGGAGGCGACTCGAGTACCGTCTGGTCGGATGCGTCTCTGGAATGCACTCTATCGCAGCAAGGTCCAGAACTCGCATGATTCAACACCCGATAGTACTTCCAGTCCTGCATTGGCTGCGTCGGTCTGCCCTGGTCGTGATTGCCGCATGCGGCTGTTTACCACCTTCACTGGTGTCGGCGCAGTCTCCGGATTTCGTTCACGACATCGCTCCACTGCTGCGTAATCACTGCGGAAAATGCCATATCGGTACGATCAAGGAAGGGGGACTCTCTCTCAATTCACGCGAGTCGCTTCTCGCGGGGGGAGATGGAGGCATCGTTGTCCGGCCTGGAAAAAGTGGCGAGAGCAAGCTGATTGACGTCGTTACGACGCGAGATCCGGATCGGCAAATGCCCCCTGACGGACCTCGCCTGACGGACAAACAACTACGGTTGCTGAAAGAGTGGATCGATGCCGGCGCCGAATGGGACGACACCTTCGTCTTTCAAAAGTCGACGTATGAGCCTC